>CAIQLE010000131.1 GCA_903872555.1 uncultured bacterium | reverse complement strand
TTGAAAAATGCCTGTGAGCTTGATCCTGCGCCTGTAGCGCGTATTTTTCTATAGATACAGATCAAAATTTTCAGTAAATGCCTGAATTGAAAGACGTGCTTAGGCGCTGTGCTGAGCTTGATTCAATAATATTATTTATTCAATAATATTTTATTGATTTGGTCTGAATGCAAATCATAGCAAAAATGGCCATCTGAATTCCGCTTGGTAAACGCAGCAAGGGGCGGCAGAGGGCGTCAATTGCGCATTCCCTACGTGGGGCGTTTCATTCTCACATACAGGGTTTTGACTACCACAGCGACCAGCTCTCCCGAGCTGTCCCGAATTTCAACCTGAAAGTCTCTGAGCGTTTTTTTGCCGTCAGCCGCCGCTATTCTTAGTTCTTCAATTTGTTCGGTGCTGACTTCAAACTGCGCACGGACTTTGCCCTTGCCAGGCTTGATGAAATCAATTTTTGCAGCGCGGTCCCACACCACATAGTCTCTGCCGAGATTGTGATGAACCATGATCATGAAGAAGGGATCGGTCATGGCAAACAGGCTGCCGCCAAAATGTACACCGACGATATTCCGGTTCAGTAAACCCATGCGCAGGCTGATCACAGCGTTTTTATAGTCTTGCGACAGTCGTTCTATCTTGATGCCGGCCCCGATAAAGGGAGGCCAGATATTCATGAAAAAGCGGAGTAGATTGGCATTCATTTTTATTGTTTTAACAGTGTAACGAACAGGGTTGCTTAAAAAAGAAACATCTGAGGTTCATTCAGCAAATACTCGGCGACGAAGCTGAGCAATAAGTCATGCTGCTTGCCCTGATGCCAGTAAGGCTGCATATATTTTTTCAGGTACCAGCTTTCTTCGCTCTCCAGATGACAGCCAATCAGACCGACAGAGCCCTGCACGATGGCCATAGGGTCGCCATTGGCATAGGTGGCCACCGTCTGAAAGGCTCCTTCGGTAAAGGTGGCACCGTCATAGAAATACATGCGGTGTTTTTCTCCCTGCCATTCGACGGCTGCGGTCGTGCCATAGGAAGATCGAATATCTGCACCGGGACGTTTGATGTACTGCAGTACACGCGTGTCTTTCAGTATGTCGAAATAATAAGCATCAGCCCAGTAGGCGCCCATGCAGATACCAAGGTATTTGCCGCCGCGTCTGAGGCATTGTTTGACATCATCCAGATTGCTCTTCAGAAGATGGCTGAACCCACTGGCATCTCCGGTACCACCCGGGAAAACCACCATGGCCACATCATCAAAAAATCCTTCCTGGACTTTATGCCGGGTGAATAGTTTGATGTTGTAGGCAGGCGCCAGGGCGCGGATGATGCCATTCACGGACTCAGCCGAGCACATAGGGTGATGCAAAAAAATGGCGATGTTTTTCTTCACGAGCCAGAGCATAGCTTAGTCGGCGTGACCGACAGCACATGCGATTATTAGTTTTAGATTTTGAATAATATGTTTATATGGGTTCTACCGTGACGCTGACCGTCAGCCTATGATTTTCTCCGCCACGGATTACACCCTTCAGGGGTGCAATATCACCATAGTCACGGCCACAGGCAACCCTGACATAATTCTGGTCGGGTATCTGATTGTTGGTGGGGTCGAGATCCAGCCAGCGCTCGCCTGTCCATACCGACAGCCAGGCATGCGATACATCGGCGCCTCTGAGGCGTGTCATGCCCGGTGCCGGATTCGTCAGTAGATATCCGCTGACATATCGGGCAGCCAGGCCCAGACTTCTGAAGCAGGAAATCATGATGTGAGAAAAATCCTGACAGACGCCGGCACGTCGTTCAAAGGACTGCAGTGCAGGCGTGTCAACTTCGGTGGCCGATGCCGAGAAGCTGAAATCCTGAAAAATCCGCTGCATTAGATCCATGGCCGCTGTCTGTATGTTTCTGTCGGGTGTGAAGGATGTCAGCGCATACTGATAAAAAGGTTCGAGTTTGCAGGCAAGCGGGCTGTCATAGACAAATTCGCTGGCATCCAGAAAATCTTGTTCACCTTGCTGACGCAGCTGATCTCTGACGCTTTCCCAGGATCGCGCAGCGATCGTATTCGTATCCCAGGGCATAGGTTCGACCCTGACCTGACTTTTCACGCAGATGGTCAACTCATTGTGTGTTTTGGACAGCGCAAAATTGCTGCGTATATTCCCGAAGGTATCGGTGCTGTGCGACAGATAATCCGGCTGGGGTGAAATCTGCCATTCCAGCGATTCGACACATTGCCCGTCCTGAGTGCGGGGCGACATGAAGGCCAGATGATTCGCCATCTCCACCTGCTCATCGTATTGATAGCGGGTGATATGTTCAACGCTAAGCAGGTTTTTCATCAGTAATGACGGGTCGCAGTGGAGTGACTAAAGTAATGCTGGCTGATCAGATCTGAAATGCGTATGGCACTGGCTTTCAATCCCAGTAGATCCGCAGGATCGTACTTGCCACTGGCGGACCATGAGGGTATGAGTGCATGGGTCTTGCTGACCAGCTCATTCGATAAGACTTGTAACTGGCTGTCCTGATTGGGAAGATAGGCAAATTCTTCGGTCAGGCTTTTCACCAGAAATCCTATGGACCGTGTGTTGGCCGTTTCTGCAATGATCAAATCAAACAGCGCCGACATGTCATGCAGACGCTGATAACTAGCCCTGAAGGTCATGGTGCTGTCGAACAGGGCGAGTAGGGCATCAAAGCCGCGGTTACTGTCGCTGGCATGTTGACTGAGGAAGGCATAGATCACGTCACAGCAGCCAATCAGACGCTCTAATAATCTGCCTATGGTCAGCATGCGCCAGCCGTCGTCGCGCGTCATGCGATCATTTTGCAGGCCGGTGATGGCGGCCAGCTGCAGAGCCAGATGGTCCAGTCTTTGCTGCACTAAAAGTATGTCATCTCCATGCTGAGGATAGTGATAGCTCGTTAATGCCTGCAGCAGCCGCACATGTTCTGCTGAAAGGCGGTCGCGCACAGGCTGCATCACGCGCTGCAATGAAAACAGTGTTTCAGACAGAGCATTGCCGTGACTTTGTTTGAGCGCATCGATCAGGGTGCGCCAGAATACAAAGGGTGCCTGAGCGATATTAGGTGTCGGTTGCGGCACCAGGCGTGTATAGCGCGACAGTCCGTCCAGTACCTGACCCAGACCGTAATCTGCTGTTGGTAATGCATTCGGCAAGACATTCAGGGTTTCGCGTGCAAGCCGCAACAGCCATTCACTTCTTTCGGTATACCGGCCCATCCAGAACAGGGCTTCAGCGGAGCGGCTCGAGACGGGTCTCTGAAAATGCAGGGTGAATTGTGAAGTGACGGGGTTGAGCATGGAATACTGATCGACCATGCCATCCGTCATGACCCAGGTATCGAGACTGCTGCCACCTTCTTGCATGGAGACCGTGTGCTCATCCCGGGTGGCAATGCGTGCCAGCGCACCGGGCATGGCCTGCCACTGTCCGTGGGCATCAGCAATCGCATACAGGCGCAGCATCGCAGACTTAGGTCTGAACTTGCCGTCTTCCCAGCAGGTGGTCTGGGAAAAAGGCAGATAGGGTGTATCCGTATGCCGCAGGGCATGCAGCGAATTCAGTTGCAGATCTTCATTCAGCAGCGAATGGCTTAAGTCAGGAAGACAGTTTTCCCATTCAGGATTTTCTATGAAGCCTGTACCAAGGGCATTCGCCATTAAAACTTTACCTGCGCGGATGGCTTGCAATAAACCGGGAACACCGAGTTTGGAATCGGCCCGCAGTTCAACCGGATCGCAGAAATCATCATCCAGCCGGCGCAGCAAGCCATGCAAAGGTTCGAGGCCGCGCAGTGTTTTGATGAACAGCTGCTGATCACGCACGATCAGGTCATCGCCTTCAACCAGCGGCAAACCGAGATAACGTGCCAGATAGGCCTGTTCAAAATAGGTTTCACTGTAGGGGCCCGGCGTCAGCAAGGCAAAGCGTGGTTCATTGCTGAGGCCGTGGTTGATAGCTAGCGTGCGCATGGTTTCAAGCAGGCGGCGATAGCTGGTGGCCAGGCGCTGCACCGGCATCTGCTGTATGGCCTGCGCAAAGATCTGCGACATGATGAGGCGGTTCTGCAGCACATAGCCCAATCCAGAAGGTGCCTGTGTGCGCTGTGATACGACGATCCATTGACCATCGGGGCCGCGTGCCACATCAAAGGCGACGATATGCAGATAGATATTGCCCGGCACTTCTATGCCGCGCAGCGGGCGCAGATAGCCCTGATTGCCGTAAATCAGATGCGCGGGATATTTGCCTTGTTTGAGCAATCTTTGTTCGCCATAGACATCGGCGACGATACGGTTGAGCAGATCAGCGCGCTGAGTGATGCCTCTGGATAGATGCTGCCATTCACTGGCGCTCACCATGAAAGGCAGGGGATTCAGGGACCAGGCTCTGGATGTGCCGGCGTCAGAATGGAAGACGTTGTAGGTGATATTGTTTTCAGCGACGGTCTGCGTGACGCGCTGGGTGGCATCATCGAGCTGCTGCAGACCATGGATGCCTAGCGCATGGGCAAACTGCCGCCATAGCGGACGCAGCTGCGCACGCTCATCGAGTAATTCATCGTAGTGGCCGGGCGTGGCAGCGAGCGCGTGCGCGCTTAAAAAATCTTCGGCGCTCTTGTCCTGAGCCGCTCCTGAACCTGCCTCGGCCTGCCCGTCAAAATTCATTGCCATCGCAGTGCCACTTTAGCTGGACCGGCGCAGGTCCAGCGTGAAGGGGAACTCTTTGCTGTGGACCGAGTGCTGTACAGGAATGCGTCCCGGTGTGTGCTCGAGTGTGAAAAAGCGCGACAGTCTTCTGCTTTCAGCTTCATAGGAATTAATCGGCAAGGTGTCATAGTTCCTTCCTCCGGGGTGGGTCACGTGATAACGGCACCCTCCCAAAGAGCGTGAGAGCCAATTGTCCACCAAATCAAAGCTGAGTGGCGCATGTTCCGGGATGGTGGGGTGCAGTGCAAAGGGCACTTGCCATGCACGGTAACGCACACCAATCACGTATTCGCCTTCTTTGCCCGTAGGCTGCATTTCAGGCGCAATGCCATTCACCGTTAAGGTATGACGATTTGCATTGTACCCACTGAGCTTGACTTCCAGTCTTTCAAGACTGGAATCCACATAACGGACGGTGCCTCCGGCGGAACCTTCCTCGCCCATCACATGCCAGGGCTCGAGTGCATTGCGCAGCGTGAGATGAACCCCATGCGCCGACATATCGCCTACCAAGGGGAAACGGAATTCGAAATGCGAGTCAAACCAGCGGCTGTCAAAAGCGAAACCGGCCTGATTCAGTTCCGTTATCACGTCCTCAAAATCCATCTGTATAAAGGTGGGCAGCAAGAAGCGGTCATGCAATTGCGTGCCCCAGCGCGTCAGCCTGTCCTTGCCCTGGCCTTTGTAAGGCTGTTTCCAGAAGCGGGCAATCAGGGCGCGTATCAGTAATTGCTGCGCCAGACTCATGCGCGCATGCGGCGGCATTTCAAAGGCGCGCAATTCCAAGAGACCCAGTCTGCCGGTGCTGCCATCCGGTGAATACAGTTTGTCTATGCAGAATTCGGAGCGATGGGTGTTGCCCGTGACATCGATCAGCAGATTGCGCAGGGTTCTGTCTATCATCCACGGCGGACACTGCTTATTGATGGCCAGCTGTCGTTCTATCTCCTGCAGTGCGATTTCCATTTCATAGACCTGATCATTGCGCGCTTCATCAATGCGTGGTGCCTGCGATGTGGGGCCAATGAAGAGACCAGAAAATAAATACGAGAGCGAAGGATGGTTATGCCAGTAAGTCAGCAGGCTGGGCAAGAGATCAGGCCGGCGCAGGAAGGGACTGTCAGCCGGTGTGGCGCCACCGAGCACGAAGTGGTTGCCGCCACCGGTGCCGGTGTGGCGGCCATCCATCATGAATTTTTCTGTGCTGAGACGGGTTTCATAAGCCGCCTGATACAAAAATTCCGTATGGTCCACCAGTTCAGTCCAGTTGGATGCAGGATGAATATTCACTTCAATCACGCCCGGATCGGGGGTGACTTGCAGCACCTGCATGCGCGGGTCTCTGGGCGGAGGATAGCCTTCCAGTACCACAGGCATTTCCAGATCGGTCGCTGTCTGCTCTATGGCATGTAAGAGTTCGAGATAATCTTCCAGATATTCCAGAGGCGGCATAAATACATACAGCATGTGCTGTTGCGTACTGCTCGCTTCCGCTTCCGGACCGCTGCTGCGTCCGCGATTTCTGACTTCAACACAGAGTGCCGTGCGTGTGATCCATGCGGCTGATTCTTGAGCTGCAGGTATTTTGTCTTGAGCATAGGCGCCTGAACTGCCTGCTATTGCTGAATGCGCTGAAGCATCCAAGCCAGCGCCATGAGGGTCAGCGACACCACCAGCAATACCACCACCTGAGTAAGCAGAGGTCTGTGTAGATTTCACAGCCTGAAATGCGAGAGGAGTGACAGGCGCAAACGGATCGCGCTCATGCACATGCGGCAGATCGCTGGTTTTAGCCCAGGGCAGGGAAGAGAGCGGCAGCCGGTAGCCCATGGCCGAATCGCCGGGGATCAGATACAGCCTTTCATCACGTACAGGCCATTTGCCGCTGACCCAGGCCGCAGTCTGCGTCGCTGTGGCCTGCTCACGCCGTATGGGCAGCACAAAGCCCACTTCATGATCCAGTTTCTGGCTAAAGACCCGCATCAGGCGGGCGCGCTCGTATTCATCTTCCAGATTCGATTTAAAAGGATCGACATTCACTGGCAGGCAGCGCTCGCGCCACAGGTAATACCAGGCATCTTCATAACAAGAAGTCACATAATCTTCAGGCACCTGCAGATGCTGTACCAGCCGCTGAATGAATTGCCGTGCATCGTCCTGCGTGTAATGCCGTGCATCGCTTTCATCTGCCAGATAGGTGGGATTTTGCCAGCAGGGCTGACCATCTTTACGCCAGTAGGCTGAGAGCGCCCAGCGTGGCAATTGTTCACCGGGATACCACTTACCCTGACCAAAATGCAGAAAGCCATTCTGACCATAGCGATGGCTCAGCTTATGCAATAACTCGGCGGCCAGTATTCTTTTGCTCGGCCCTAGTGCGGCGGTATTCCATTCATCGCCATCACGGTCATCGATAGAAACGAAGGTCGGCTCGCCGCCCATGGTCAGGCGCACATCATGAGCTTGCAGTTCGGCATCGACCTTGTCGCCCAGCGTAAGAATGCTTTGCCACTGTTCATCCGTGTAGGGTTGGGTGACACGAGGCGATTCATAGACGCGCTCGCAGCGCATCTCATGATGAAATTCCACTTCACATTTTTCGATGGCACCGGTAATAGGCGCTGCACCTGTGGGCTCGGGTGTGCATGCCACGGGAATATGACCTTCACCTGCCAACAGACCGGAGGTGGGATCAAGTCCTATCCAGCCTGCGCCAGGCAGATAGACTTCACACCAGGCATGTAAATCAGTGAAATCCGTTTCTGTACCGCTGGGTCCATCGAGCGCCTTCGTATCAGCTTTCAGTTGTATCAGGTAGCCCGATACAAAACGGGCGGCCAGACCCATGTGGCGCAGCACCTGAACCATCAGCCAGGCACTGTCACGGCAGGAGCCACGCCCCAGTGTCAGAGTTTGCTCCGGCGTTTGTACGCCGGGTTCCATACGAATCACGTAATCGATTTCTTTATACAGCGCCTGATTAATGGCGACCAGAAAATCGATGGTTCTCTGTTTTTTTCGCGAGATAGTCTTTAGTAATTTTCTGAACAGACGTGTCGTCTCATGCCTGACAAGATAGGGCTGCAAGTCATGTTGCAAATCCTTTTTGTAAGTAAAAGGATAGTGTTCAGCTTCAGGCTCAAGAAAGAAATCAAAGGGATTGTAGACAGCCATTTCGGCCACCAGATCAACGGTGAGTTTGAATTCTTTGGACTTTTGCGGAAAAACCAGTCGGGCCAGATAATTTGAAAAAGGATCTTGCTGCCAGTTGATGAAATGATCTTCCGGTTCAATTCTGAGCGAGTAAGAAACGATCTTTGTCCTGCAATGCGGTGCAGGCCTGAGTCGCACAATCTGTGGATCAATCTGTATGAATTTATCGTAGCGATAGTGCGTGGTGTGATTAAGGGCTACCAGAATGGTCAAGATATTAACTCCGTAATGAACCGCTTATTGCGTACTCTGTATCATTGATCTGACGACAGGATAAATTTGTGTATGCCATTTTTTGCCGCTGAAGACGCCATAGTGTCCGACGCCTGCCTGCAGATGATGGGTTTTCATATAGGGCGGTATGCGTGTGCATAAATCCTGTGCTGCCAGCGTCTGGCCTATACCGCAAATATCATCGCGTTCGCCTTCTACCGTCAGCAGAAAGGTTTTTTTCAGAGCACCGGGACTGATGCTGCGTCCTTTGTATTGCCATGCACCCTGAGGCAGTAAATGTTTTTGAAATACATTTTCAACTGTCTGCAAATAAAAGGGTGCTGCCAGGTCCATGATCGCAAAATACTCTTTATAAAAATCTTTGATGGCGTCGGCTTTTTCATGCTCACCGGATTTACGCAGAGCATACAGATCGCGGAATGATTTTTTATGGCGCTCGGTATTCATGCTCATGAAGGCGGTCAGTTGCAGAAAACCGGGGTAGACGCTACGCCCTTTGCCTGCGAACTGCATGGGCACTTTTGAAATCAGATTTTTTTCAAACCAGGCTATGGGTTTGGTCATAGCCAGTTCATTCACCTTGGTGGGATTGATTCGTGTGTCTATCGGGCCAGCCATCAGAGTTAGGCTGGCGGGAGTGCAGGGGTCGGCCGCTTCGGCCATGATGCTGGCCGCGACCAGACAGGCTACCGTAGGCTGGCAGACACCCATCATGTGCGCGCCCGGTCCCAGAATGCGCTGAAATCCTATGAGCTCATCAATATAAGCATCCAGATCGAATTCACCGGCTGAGAGAGGTATGTCACGCACATTCAGCCAGTCAGTCAGATAGACATCATGGTCTTGCACCAGCGTTTGCACGGTGCTGCGCAGTAAAGTCGCAAAATGTCCCGACATCGGTGCGGCCAGCAAAATCTTGGGCAGGCCAGTCGTATTGACTTTGCAAAATCGTATGAGATGACAAAACGGGGATTGGCTGACTATCTCTTCTTTGATCTCAGTAGATTGTCCATCAGGTGTCACGACCGGCTGTATCAGGAATTCAGGCCGCTGATGCGTAAAACCCATCATGGAAATTTGTTCGTACCAGGCCATCCATCCTTTTGCCAGCGGATGATCCTGAGCCTTATGCCCCTGGCCTATAAAACGAAAGGCCTGCTCTGCGAATATTCTGAAAGGCTCATTCCAATTTGCTATCGTCTGGTAGTTTTGGTAAATCATGCTCAGCGCCTTTATGGAAACCCGCCCTGCTTAGTTCATGTGTCTTGAGCAAGTCTTGTGCCAAAGGTGGCATATTTTTTGCAGACGCTTGTAAGGCATACACACGAGGCGATATCAAAATGAATCAGACAACGCTCACCATCAGCAGCAAGAATTACTCTTCCTGGTCTTTGCGTGGCTGGTTAATGATGAAGATGTCGGGTATCGCCTTCGAGGAGATTGCAGTCCCTGCCGACTCAGCCGATGCCAGAGCCGAGCTCTTGCTGCTGTCGCCTTCCATACGGGTCCCCTGTCTGGAGCACGATGGCGTCACCGTCTGGGATACCCTCGCCATCGGCGAGTATCTGAATGAAATTGCACCAAAAGCGCATCTCCTGCCCACCAATCAGGTGCAGCGTGCCCATTGCCGTGCAATCTGCGGCGAAATGCATTCAGGATTCTCAGCGCTCAGATCGTCCATGCCCATGAATCTGAAGGCGCAATTCAAGGACTTTAAAATCTGGTCCAAGGCGCGCATGGATATTGACCGCATCCTTGAAATCTGGACGCACTGCCTGACCCTTTACCAAGGGCCTTTTTTGTTCGGTAAGACGCCTACGCTGGCTGACGCCATGTATGCCCCTGTGGTCACCCGCTTTCTGACCTATGGCATTGCGCTCGAACCGCTGATTCAAAGCTACTGCCAGCACATCATCAACCTGCCTGCTATGCAGGAGTGGAAGGCCGCCGCAATCAATGAGCCTGAAGATATTGATGAACTTGAAATGGAGTTTTAGCCATGTGCGATTAGCCTATTGCAGATAGAAAAATCATCTGAGATGGCAAACACAATTGAAGCTAAACACAAAGGCCTCGCATCAGTGTGAGGCCTTTGTGTTTTTGGGGATGGTAAGCTTATGCCTGAAGCAGTGTCTGAATTGATGCCGGAAAGCGAAGCGGATGCAGGCATGGCGCCAGTGATAGCCAGGCGCTGACAGCCGCTAAGACGGGCTGTGCGCAGATGCTTATCCCTTTTTATGAAAAATAATGAGTATTTCAATATGAATAAATCTGAATTCATCCTTACCCTGTCCTGCAAAGATCAGCGCGGCATCGTTCAACGTGTTTCAGGTTTTCTGGCTGAGCATGGTTGCAACATCAGTGACTCAGCCCAGTTTGGTGACATTCAGTCAAAGCGGTTTTTCATGCGCGTGCATTTTGTGCAGGAAGAGGGCAGTCTGGATCAGGCAGGGCTGGGCGAGCAATTTAAGCCGCTGGCCGCTGATATGGATATGGAGTGGCAGCTGCACGATGCAGCTCACAAGCCGCGCGTCATCATCATGGTGTCTAAAATCGGGCATTGCCTGAATGATCTTCTGTTTCGCTATCGCAGCG
>CAIQLE010000130.1 GCA_903872555.1 uncultured bacterium | reverse complement strand
CGGCCGACAATACTGTTTTGGCAACCATCCCTGTTGGCAAACGACCCTGGAATATGGCTATCACCCCGGATGGCAGCAAACTGTATGTGGCTAACGGCCGCTCAAACTCTGTCTCTGTCATCGATGCCATCGGCCTCAAATCCTTGGGAGAAGTCAAGGTCGGCGAGATGCCCTGGGGCGTCGTAATCAAATAAGTCTTTGTATTCAGGCGTACATTTATGGGCAGGCTGTGGCTTGCCCGTTTCTTGTATGGCCTTCGAAATAAATTGCTGCAACCACACATTCCACTGGTGAAAAAAATTCACTTGTATCCCGATATAAGCAAGACCTATAGTCCAGAGCCCCACTTGCATTTCGGCATTACTATCATTAAATCCGTTGTTAAAAGAATAATGAAAGTTTTGCTCGGGTATCGGTAACATCGTTTCGTCTACAAAAACCAATCGGAGATCATAAATTGGCTAAATCCAACGTATTTGCAAAAAGCTTGCTGGCATCCGCCATGCTCGTAGCGTTTTCCGCATCGAGCTTCGCTGCAGACGAGAACCTCGAAAAAATCTCGGCGATGAAGAACACCAACACCGCCATCGACATCCCTACCGTTCCTCAGAGCGGCAAGAATGTTGACCAGCTCAAGGCCAACCTGAAAAAGATCAAGCTGCCAGAAGGCTTCAAGATCGAACTGTACGCCGTCGTTCCTGACGCACGTTACATGGCTGTTGCTCCATCGACCAACATGTTGTTCGTCGGTACACGTAAAACCACCGTTTGGGCAGTGACTGACCGTAACGGCGACATGACTGCTGACGAAGTTAAGCCATTCGCTCCTTCGATCCAGTTCAAAAACCCTAACGGCGTTTGCTGGACCAAAGACGGTTTCCTGATCGTTGTTGAATCGAACCGCGTGCTGAACTTCCCAGCAGCTGAGTACTTCTACGAAGGTCCGGACGTTGCAGTGATCACTGCAGTTAAAGAAGGCGGCCTGATTCCAGTTGAAGAGCAGTCATACAACCACACCGGCCGTACTTGTAAAGTTGCTGATGACGGCAAGCTCTACATCACTCTGGGCCAGCCATACAACGTTCAGCCTAAAGACAAGATCGACCTGTACAACAAGGTTGGTATCGGTGGCGTTATCCGTCTGAACCCATTCGATGGCTCAGGCCGCGAAGTGGTTGCTATGGGTATGCGTAACCCAGCTGGTATGGACATCAACCCTAAAGACAAAGTGATCTGGACGACTGACAACCAGGTTGACGGTCTGGGCGATGACGTGCCACCAGGCGAACTGAACCGCATCAACAAGAATGGCCAGCACTACGGCTTCCCATACTGGAACGGTCATTTCAAAGTTGCAGGTTCGGGTGCAGCTCCTGAGCTGAAAGACATGAAAGAGCCAGCTGGCGCGATCTTCCCACAAGTTGAGTTCCCTGCTCACCAGGCTCAGCTGGGTATGTCTTTCTACACTGGCAAATCCTTCCCTAAGAAATATCAGGGCGGCGCATTTGTGGCATCACACGGTTCATGGAACCGTACGACGCCTAGCGGCTATCTGGTCAACTACGTTCCTATGAACGCAGATGGCACAGCAGGCAAAGCTGAAGTGTTCGCAGACGGCTTCATCGACATGGAGACCAAGCGCGCGCTGGGTCGTCCAGTTGACGTCGCTAACCTGCCTGACGGCTCGATCCTGGTTTCCGACGACTACGCTGGCGCGATCTATCGCATCAGCTACGCTGGTAACTAATCGATCCTGATGATTGCCGGGCGCAAGCCCGGCAGCAGCGATTGAAGCGCCTGCCCCGAGCAATCGTGGCAGGCGCTTTTTATTAAAGGTATAGTTGACATCCCGTAATACTTTTCTATTTGAGTGCCTTCATGAAACTCTTCACACTTATCAGTGCTGGCCTGCTGTGCGTCAGCCTCACTTCCTCCGCTATTTCCGCCGATGTTCAGGCCGGTGCCAAAGTCGGTCAGACTTGCGTCATGTGTCATGGTGAAAATGGGCTCGCCACTATGGCTGGCACACCCTCACTGGCTGGTCAGTCAGAAATCTATCTGGTCAATCAGTTGAAGCACTTTCGTGATGGCTCACGCGTCAACGAAGTCATGAGCATTATTGCCAAGCCCCTGAGCGATGCCGATATCGACAATGTGTCTGCATGGTTTTCACAGTTTCAGGTCGAACTCAAGAAGCGTTAATCGCGGCTGAGTTCAAACAAAAAATGCCTGCAGCTTGAATGGCCGCAGGCATTTTTTTATTGCGTGTTTCTTCTGTGTTTTGCGCTCGTACCCTGCGTGTTTAGTGTTCGCTGATGAATCTATGACGAATGATTCGCTTTGCTTGTGCCCGCTTATTGAGCACCGAGAACCTTCTTCACATCCAGATGACCAGCCTCATCGGCCAGCTCCAGCGCTGTCTTGCCACGGTTCTCTTTCAACGCAGCATCAGCACCGGCACCAAGCAAAAATTTCACCGTGTCGGGATGGCCCTGACCCGCGGCCCACATCAAAACCGTCAGATCATTCGGATAACGGGCATTGACATCAATACCCGCTTTTAATAATCGCGCCACAACCTCCGTCTTGCCCTGACCGGCTGCATAGACAATGGCCGTCTTCTTCAATTGATCGACCGCATGAATGTCTGCGTCTTTTTCCAGCAGCCGGTTCACTATGCTAAGGTCGCCCAAATAGGCTGCCGCCATCAGCGGAGTGACCTTGGATGTGTTGGCTACGTTGACGTTGACGCCTTTGTCCAGCAAATAGGAGGCAATTTCCTTGTTTTCCGCCTTGATGGCCATCATCAGCAAGCTCTCGCCCACCCGGTTGCGGGAATTCAGGTTTGCCCCTTGTTGCTCCAATTCTTTGAGCTTGGCGAGGTTGCCAGCGCGAACAGCCGCGAGCGACTGACCATGGGGATTATCGACTTGCTGACCATATGCAGCGGCACAACAAAAAACTATTGTCATTATCGCTATTATCTTGCGGAAAAAAATCATGAAAATAACCCTAGCAAAAGAATGTTTTATATTGCCAATATTGTGAACAGGTAATACGATCTGCGAACGCAATAATAATGCGTTTTTTATTGCCGTGAATAAAAGAACTCACTGCGAAAATGTCACTTTACCGAGTGGCTAACAATTTGAGGGTTTTGTGTCATCCGACTCAGATTTCCATCAAAAATTTCGCCGTGAAAAAGAGAGACTACATACCCACTAAGAGAGGAAGCACAATGGCTCTGAATAAGATGCTAAAGACGCTTGCCGCTACCAGCCTGGTAATCGCAGGTTCGGCTTTCGCGCAAGAACCCATCGCTGGTGCAGGCATCAAGCCTATCCCTATGCCTAAACTGGGCGCAGTGTCGCAGTCGATGCTGGATGGCGCTGCAAAAGACGGCAAGAACTGGCTCCACCCAAATGGCAGCTACGACCAGACTCGCTTTGCTCCAGCTGCACAAATCAATGCCGGTAACGTAGCTAAGCTGCGCCCAGCATTTGTTTTCCAGACTGGTATCGTCGAATCGATGGAAACAGCACCACTGGTCGTTAACGGTGTGATGTTCGTCACGACTTCGTACAACCACGTGTACGCTATCAACGCGACCACAGGTGAGCAGTACTGGCACTTCAAGCACAAGATCGGCCCAGTGTCGACCTACTGCTGCGGTCCAAACAACAAAGGTGTCGCTATCTCCGAAGGCAAGCTCTTCATGGGCACGCTGGATGCGAAACTCGTTGCGCTCGATTCCAAAACTGGCAAGCTGCTGTGGGAAACCCAGATCGCTGACCCAGAACTGGGCTACAGCGAAACAATGGCTCCTAGCGTTGTCGACGGCAAAGTGCTGATCGGTACCAACGGTGGTGAGTACGGCGTTCGCGGCTTCCTGAAGGCATTTGATGCCAACACAGGTAAGCTGGCATGGACCTTCCACACCATTCCTGAAAAAGGTCATGAGGGTGTGTTTGCTGTGAACGATGCAACCGGTCGTAACATGCACCGTGACATCGCTGCAGAAAAAGCAGCCCTGGCTAAGAACGCTGACT
Organism: uncultured bacterium; assembly: GCA_903872555.1. Lineage (GTDB taxonomy): Bacteria > Pseudomonadota > Gammaproteobacteria > Burkholderiales > Burkholderiaceae_D > Pernthalerella. Next base: position 9,479 of record CAIQLE010000130.1, on the reverse strand, counting down.
TCTACAAGACACTGGGTGGCGGCGTCTGGATGACTCCAGCAGTTGATCACAAGACCAAGACTGTCTTCTTCGTAGCTGGCAATCCTTCGCCTGACCTGTACGGTGCAGAGCGTCCTGGTGACAACCTGTACACCAACTCGCTGCTGGCTGTGGACCTCGAGACCGGCAAATACAAGTGGCACTACCAGTACATCGCACACGACGTGTGGGATCTGGATGCAGTATCGCCACCTGTACTGGTTGACGTGAAAGACAAGAACGGCAAGATGATTCCTGGCGTCATTCATGGCGGCAAAACCGGTCACATCTACGTTCACGATCGTAGCAACGGCAACCTGATCCGCTTCTCCGAAGCCATGGTTTCGCAAGAAGGACTGTGGAGCCTGCCAACCCCACAAGGTACCCGTATGTCCCTGGGTGCTAACGGTGGCGTTGAGTGGTCCCCACTGGCTGTGAATCCAGGCCTGCGCCTGGCATACGCTGCCAACCTCGAGCAGCCAATGACTTACCACGTTGAAGCCTCGGCATACCCAGGCGGCAAACTGTGGCTGGGTGGCGCGTTCAAGAACGTTCCTGGTGAAGAGCAGTTCGGTAACGTGACTGCTGTGAACCTGGATACCGGCAAAGTTGTCTGGAAAGCTCGTACCGACCAGCCAATGATCGGCGGCGTTCTGGCTACTGCTGGTAACCTGGTGTTCGCTGGTGAAGGCAATGGCTGGTTCAAAGCCTATGACGCAAAAACCGGCAAAGTGCTCTGGCAATACCAGTGCGGCGCTGGCGTCAACGCTCCAGCAACTTCATACTCAGTCAATGGCAAGCAGTACATCGCCGTTGCAGCTGGCGGTAACAGCCAGCTCGACTTCAAACGCGGCAATAGCGTGTTTGTGTTCGCACTGTAATAGAAGCGTAGTACAAGGGAGGCTGCCTGAGGGCAGCCTCTTTTTTTAACTAGCATTGAAGGTTTTGTGATGAAATTTCGCGTTGTATTAACCGCTTTGCTGGCCTTTGCAGCCATAAGCACCAGCGCACAGGCGCAGGATATTGAAGCAGGCAAGAAAAAAGCTGAAGCATGTGTTGCATGCCACGGCGCCAACGGCAACTCGGTTGCTGGTGCGTTCCCGGTGCTGGCAGGACAGAATCCGCGCTATATTTATCTGCAGTTGAAAGATTACAAAGAAGGTCGCAGGAGTAATCCTATGATGTCGGCCGTAGCACAGGGCCTGGAAAAACAGGATATGCAAGACCTTGCTGCTTACTTCGGCGCTCAAAAACAAGTGCGCACGGGTTTCAAAACTGATCCGGCACGCGTCAAAGCCGGTGCAGCTAAAGCAGAAGAGTCTCTGTGCGCCATGTGCCATCTGGGCGGTATGTCCGGCCAGAATGAAGTGCCACGCGTGGCAGGTCAGCATCCTGAATATGTGCTGAACCAGTTCAAAAACTTCAAATCACGTGAGCGTCACAATGATGCCGGCAATATGACCAGCCTGGCACAGACTTTGTCAGAAGAAGACATGACCAACCTCGCGCACTGGATCTCTGATCTGTACTAATGATCGTCCAATGTTCGCTGAAAGAGCCGGCTTGCCGGCTCATTTTTTTCGCCCTTACCCCTGACGGGAAGGCAGGTAAAATCGCCCTGTTTGTTTTTACGGAGATCGCTTTATGTTTGAATTGCTGACCAACCCGCATGCCTGGATCGCTTTTGCCACCCTGACGGCGCTGGAACTCGTGCTCGGCATAGACAATGTGATCTTCATTTCTATTCTGGTCGATAAGCTGCCAGCACATCAGCGTGATACAGCTCGCAAACTCGGACTGTTTGCCGCCATGTTCATGCGTATAGGTCTGTTGCTTATGCTGGCCTGGCTGGTAGGCATGACAGCACCGCTTCTTACCATCGCAGAACATCCGCTCTCGGGACGTGATCTGGTGCTGTTATTTGGCGGTCTTTTCCTGTTGTGGAAGAGCGTGGGCGAAATTCACGAAACACTGGAGGGATCACATAATCAGACGGCAAATTCTGCACAGGCCAAATTCACATCCGTGATCATTCAGATCATGCTGATCGACATCGTGTTTTCTCTGGATTCGATTATCACGGCCGTCGGCATGGTGGAACAAATCGAAGTCATGATCGCTGCCGTAGTGTGCTCTGTCGGCCTGATGATGTTATTCGCTGGCGCGATAGGAAAATTTGTCTCTGCGCATCCCACCATCAAAATGCTGGCACTGGCTTTTCTGGTGGCCATCGGCGTGGTGTTGATTGCCGAGGGTTTTGGCACTCACGTACCGAAAGGCTATATCTATAGTGCCATGGCGTTTGCGGTCATCGTTGAGATGCTGAACCTTCGCTTACGCAAGCGATCTGCACGGCCGGCCGAGTTGATCGCCTCTATGGCCAGCGACGATGATCAAGGTGTATCCGACAAGCCCTGAGCACAGGCTCTTAAACCAGACCGGCTTGTGATAATTCTGCCTTGATATACGCATAGAAAACCGGCGCAGCAATGACGCCGGGTATGCCAAACAGAGACTCCATCACCAGCATCGCTGACAGCAACTCCCATGCGCGCGCATTGATTTGCGCACCAATGATTTTTGCATTCAGAAAATATTCCAGCTTATGTATCGTGATCAGAAAGAGCAGGGCGATCATAGCCGTAGGCAGCGAATGTGACAGGCTCACAATCACAATCACGGTATTTGAAATCAGATTACCTATGACCGGTAGCAATCCCACGATAAATGTAATCAGTATCAGTGTTTTTACAAAGGGCAGGTCAATGTCAGCCATGGGCAAGACAACGACCAGAAAAATTCCGGTAAACAATGCATTCAATGCAGCGATGCGCACCTGAGCAAATACGATCTGTCGAAATGCCTCATGCAACTTGACCACTCTTTGATGCAGGGCCGCCGCAAGTGGTCGAAACTCATGCTGATGTGCTGTATCAAATAAGGCCGCCATGGCACCGATCACCATGCCCACCAGCAGATGCACAATCAGGCGCCCGGTCTCTCTACCCAGATTGGTTGCCTGTAAGGCGTGCTCGCGCAACCAGTGTGTCAGCGCCTCTTGCAAACTCTCCGCACTATCCGGCAGATAGGCTGCCAGCCAGAGCGGAATCTGATGACGTGAATGTTCGATCAGGTCTGCCATTTTTTTCAGCAGCACAGGCAAGCTGCCTGCATCAGATAAAAAGAAAGACAGCGCGCCCCAGATACCTGCGCTTAGCAAAAAAACGATCAGGCTACCCAGCGCTGCAACTGCCACCACGCGTCCGTTATGACTGTCCAGCTTCCTGCCTAAATGGGGCGCCAGTAAATGCACCAGTGCATACACCAAAAGGCCAGAATAGAGTGCCGCCAGCAGGCCGCCCTCCAGCACCAGCATCAAGGCTGCTGCTGCAAGTAAGTAAGAGGCTCGCAAAGGGTAATTTGCTCGGGATTGATCGGACATCATTTTTTCTTTTTCTGATCTCAACAAAAAAGCCGCTCGCCAGAATCACGAGCGGCTTTTGCTTACGATAGTGATTGCAGACGCTGAGCTAACGGCGACCGCTCAACTCCGTCCTGAATTCAGGACTGCTGCAGTCCGGCCAGCAACCATCCGCCATTGCCTGACACCGGTTTGGACAAAACCCAGATCTCATTGAAGCTCTCTGCAGGAGCATCCTTGGCTTCGCTAATCATGCCGTGAAAACGCACACTGGCCAGATAATCTGCAGCGACGGTCTCTATGCCCAGCAGTTCGGCCTCTAAAGTCACAACATCGGTATTGTTTGCCGATGTACCACGCTCAGTGAGTTGCATCTTCAGCTCGGCAAACATTTCGGGCGTCGTGAATTCGCGTATGTCATTGGCATCTGCTTTGTCCCATGCTGCCTGCATACGAATGAAATTCATCTTGGCATGACGCAGAAAGCCCGGCGTGTCGAAATCTGCGGGAATCGTCGATACCGATCCCTCTTGCCAGGCTGCTGGCTGCGCCGATCCGCCACCCAGATTGGCACCGATCTCCGGTGTCATGCTTCTTTCCGCTGGGCCGGCATAGGCCGGCTGTGGCTCCTGAGGGGATGATTTCCGGCTCAGCATGCGGAACACGAACATCGCGGCAAAGGCCAGCAGGCCTATCAGCAAGAGGCTGCTCAGCATGCTGCCCATTGCCCCGCCCATGCCGAAATGCGACAGCAGTGCGCCCATGCCCAGACCGAGCAAGGCACCGCCCACAATACCCTTCCAAGGGCTGGACGGTGCTGGAGCTGGTGCGGCTGGAGCGGAAGGGCGCGGCGCCGGCGCCATCTGGCCATTTTGCATCGGCGCCGAACGACTGAAACTAGGCGAGGATTTGCCAAACGAGCCGCCGCCACCCAGGCGCTTCGCTTCTGCGCTGGAGACAGCGACCGTGACTCCTATGATTGCCACCATCAATGCCATCCAAAATCTCTTCATATATTCTCCTGATTACTGACGGGGCTGAAAACGTCCGCCCCTCACGTTGTTGCAGCCATGCTTCCCTAAAAACCTGGCAAATTACTCGGCCAATATGCCGCATTCAAGCCATAAATTATCATTATGGACACAGCATGCCTGAAGTCACAGGCCGCAGTGTAGCTGAATCTGCCGCGCGTTCCCGACTCTTACTGGCCCATAGTTTGGGGCTGATTCTGTTTATCCAATACTCCCCGGAATTTTCATTACAGCCGCAAGACGATAGTGTGAGCCTATTCATTCGATAAAAACAATCAAATTTACCAATGACCTCGCTAGCCCCTATGATTCGTCCCGTAGTACTAATTCACTTAACGGAGAAAACCATGTCCCTGATTAACACCACCATCAAACCATTCAAGACCACTGCCTATCACAACGGAAAATTTGTTGAAGTCACTGAAGCCACACTGAAAGGTAAATGGTCGGTCGTGTTCTTCTATCCAGCCGATTTCACTTTCGTCTGTCCGACCGAGCTGGGCGACCTGGCCGACAACTACGAGACTTTCAAGAAGCTGGGCGTTGAGATCTACGGTGTATCGACTGACACGCATTTCTCGCACAAAGCATGGCACGACACATCGGACACCATCAGCAAGATCACCTACCCGCTGCTGGGTGACCCAACCGGCGCCATCTCACGCAACTTCGAAGTCATGATCGAAGAAGCAGGCCTGGCACTGCGCGGCACCTTCGTCATCAATCCTGAAGGTCAGATCAAGCTGTGCGAAGTGCATGACGACGGCATTGGCCGCGATGCACAGGAACTGCTGCGCAAAGTCCAGGCTGCACAATACGTTGCTGCTCACCCAGGTCAGGTCTGCCCTGCGAAGTGGACTCCAGGTGCAGAAACTCTGTCACCTTCGCTCGACCTCGTCGGCAAGATCTAAGTTCCCGTCATTGCAAACCAGGGAGCGCTGTGATCAGCGCTCCGATTTAAAGAAACGAGAGCCCCATGTTAGACGCTGCCATCAAAACTCAATTGCAAACCTACCTCGGCAAAGTTACCCACGACGTCGAAATCACTGCATCGCTGGACCACAGCGAAAAGTCACAGGAAATGCGCGAGATGCTGCAGGAGATCACTGCACTGTCATCTCGCCTGTCCTATAAGGAAAGCCATGAGGATAATGAGCGCAAGCCCTCATTCGCGCTCAATCGTGCTGGCAGCGACATGGGGGTTCGTTTCGCTGGTATCCCTATGGGTCACGAATTCACGTCCCTGATACTCGCACTCTTGCAAGTGGGCGGGCATCCGCCAAAAGCGGATCCAGACGTACTCGATCAGATTCGCCAGCTGGATGGTGACTATGTATTCGAGACCTATATCTCTCTGACCTGCCAGAACTGTCCGGAAGTGGTGCAGGCCTTGAATCTGATGGCCGTTATCAATCCAAAAATTCGTCACGTCATGATTGATGGCGCACTGTTTCAGGATGAAGTGAATCAGCGTCAGATCATGGCCGTGCCCAGTCTTTTCCTGAATGGCCAGCCATTCGGTCAGGGCCGCATGGAACTGGAAGAAATTCTGGCCAAGCTCGACACCGGTGCCGCCGTGCGTGATGCAGCCAAGCTGGATCAGAAAGAGGTATTTGACCTTCTGGTGGTAGGCGGCGGACCGGCCGGTGCCTCGGCTGCAATCTATGCCGCACGCAAGGGTATACGTACAGGTGTACTGGCCGAACGTTTCGGTGGTCAGGTACTCGACACCCTGGGTATTGAAAACTTCATTTCGGTGAAAGAGACGGAAGGACCTAAGTTAGTCTCGGCACTGGAGCAGCACGTCAAATCATATGATGTTGATGTGATGAACCTGCAGCGTGCCTCTGCTCTGATCCCGGGTGATGTGATCGAAATAAAACTTGAAAACGGTGCCAGCCTGAAAGCAAAATCCGTAGTGATCGCCACAGGTGCGCGCTGGCGTGAACTGAATGTGCCTGGCGAACAGGAATATCGCAACCGTGGCGTAGCGTATTGCCCGCACTGCGATGGCCCGCTGTTCAAGGGCAAGCGCGTCTCGGTGGTCGGCGGTGGTAATTCAGGCGTGGAAGCAGCCATCGATCTGGCCGGTGTTGTGGCGCATGTCACGCTGCTGGAATTTGATACCAGCCTGCGCGCCGATGAAGTCCTGCAAAGAAAATTGCGCAGCCTGCCGAATGTTACCGTGATCACCAGTGCTCAGACCAGCGAAGTCACCGGCGATGGCACCAAAGTCAACGGCATGCGCTACACCGACCGCAAAACCGGTCAATCGCATTTGATTGAACTGGAAGGTATTTTTGTACAGATTGGTCTGCTGCCCAATACCGACTGGCTTAAAGGAACGGTAGCATTATCAAATCGCGGCGAAATAGAAATCGATGCCAAAGGCCAGACTTCGGTACCGGGCGTATTTGCGGCAGGTGACGTCACCACGGTGCCTTATAAGCAGATCATCATTGCGATGGGTGAGGGTTCAAAAGCAGCACTGAGTGCATTTGACCATTTGATACGCAGTTCAGCACCCACAGAAGAAGCTACCAAACTTGCTGCCTGATGCTTAGGCTTAGAGAAAAATAGTTTGTTTCAAAAAAATGCCAGACTCGTCTGGCATTTTTGTTTTCAAGGCAGCGGTCATCTGCTATTCAATATTCACGATAGCTTTCAATCTCGGCACTGCTGCTTATCGAGTCTTCATCACTCGAAGTGTCTGATAATACTTCTGTGCTGTCATGGCAGGTCAAATCAAAATTAAAATGCTTGCTAATGACAATCCCTGATTTTTTATATTTTTCAATCTGAGCCCGATTATTGATCACGTCATCAATCACATGCCGATTGCTGTGTACATTTAAGTGCAATTGCAGAGGAATGGCGCGCGCAAAATTACTGGATTTGACGGCATTCATCAGGCCAAGCGCACTATGCCGGGACATCTCGGAGGCGCACATATACAAAAACTTCAGGCTCTTATTTTTTTCGATTGACTGCGCCAGCCCTGCTATGCCTGTCTCATTCAGACCGATTTGCTTGATATCGAGAAAATACAGGGAACTTGGTTCTGCTATTAGTTGAACCAAAGGCTCAAAATTGTCTGTGCACTCTGCAAACTCTCTATGTTCCTGAAGTCGCATTCTGTAAATGACAGGATGTTCGAGGATGAGTTGCGTCAGCGCCTTCAGATCTTGATGCCCTATGTTTTTCATGCAAAGATCTAAACGCACAAAACCACCTGCAGGAATGGCATAAATCGCAGGCAATACTTCTTTGTGCAACAAATCAGAAGTTATGCCCGCATCACAGTCTATCCAGGTGTAATACCCTTTACGCGTTTCCAATGCCATGCTGAGTTCTTTGCCACACCATCCACCCTGCTTAGGCCATTTCAGTCTGAGTGGTTTTCTGTCATCAGCATATTTCAATAGCTGATCACTTATTTGATTCTGTCCCTTGATTTTGCGACCGGAAAGAATGTGATAATTTTTCTGAAAAGCCTGTGTTTCTAGTTTTTTGCTCGCTGTTTCGCCATGGACACGCCAGAATTTCGGTGCATAAGGCATTAAGACTTCTTGATAATTTTGCCCTGCCGAGGTCTCTCTAAAAAATCGCCTCACCAGCCATTGCAAATCTTTGCATGTCTTTGCAAATGAAAATACGCTGGCTTTAGGCGTTGCCTTATCCATCATCCATTCGCACAAAATAAAATTAATGTCTTCATTCAAAGTCCTCAGATGATTATGGCCGTCATTTACAAATGAGCGCATGCGCGGCGGTATTTGCCCACTCCAATCACCACCCTTAAGGGTGTAGATAGGCAAAGGCAGTACATCACAAACCGGCGTTGAAATTTTTGATGATATTGAAGTACTCATGAATGCTTCCCATACTAAGATTGCTGCGCAATTTTTCTCGGATTTCAAACGCAGACACAAGCAGGGTTCGGAACATTCTGTGGCCATAGGTTCCATGTACGGGCATCAGATCATCAATAAAAATTAAAAACGCCGGCTTATCTGCATAAGCCGGCGTTTTTTCTTCAGCGCTTTTTAATGCGCTAAGCAAAATTGCATAACATCAAGCACCCATCACATCCTTCTTGAATTTCAGGCGCCAGGCGTGCAACAGAGGCTCGGTGTAACCGGCTGGTTGCGCCAGACCCTTAAAAACCAGATCACTCGCTGCCTGGAAGGCATAGGACGCGGCAAAATCAGCAGCCATAGGGCGATAGAAAGGATCGCCCGCATTTTGGCCGTCCACCACCTTGGCCATACGTTCCATAGTCTCTTTGACCTGAGCCTCACTGACCACGCCATGCAGCAACCAGTTCGCTATATGCTGACTGGAGATACGCAGCGTGGCACGGTCTTCCATCAGACCCACATCGTGAATGTCAGGCACTTTGGAACAGCCAACACCTTGCTCGACCCAACGCACCACGTAGCCCAAAATACCCTGCGCATTGTTATCCAGCTCTTGCTGTACGTCTGCTGCTGACCATTCAGCTTTGGCGACCACAGGAATCATCAGCAGATCATCACGCAGACGCTTGATCTCTGCAGCTGCATCGATTTTTTCCAGCTGCTGCTGTATGTCGGACACATTCACCTGATGGTAGTGCAGGGCGTGCAGCGTCGCAGCGGTCGGCGATGGTACCCAAGCTGTATTTGCTCCCGCCTTGGGATGTGCGATTTTTTGCTCCAGCATGGCTGCCATCAGATCCGGCATGGCCCACATGCCCTTGCCGATCTGGCCGCGACCACGCATGCCAGACGACAAGCCAGTCAGCACATTGCTGCGCTCATAGGCGGATAACCAGGTTGAGCTCTTCATGTCACCCTTGCGCATCATTGCGCCCGCGGTCATGGAAGAATGCATCTCATCACCGGTACGATCAAGGAAGCCCGTATTGATAAAGGCGACACGCGCCGCTGCTTCTTTCAGGCAGGCTTTCAGGTTGGTGGATGTGCGACGCTCTTCATCCATGATGCCGAGCTTGACGGTGTTTTCCT
>CAIQLE010000129.1 GCA_903872555.1 uncultured bacterium | reverse complement strand
GGAGTCTTCGATGCCTTATTAATTTCCTGAAGCTGCACATCAGCCGCCTTCTCAGGCGACTCCGATTCAGATTCAGACTAAGGCTCATCATCACTTAACTGTGGCCGCTAATAACTTTCTCGGCGATGGATAGACGTAGTTCATTCAGCAGGTCCCGCGTCTGCTCCAACGTGCGCTCGGTGTCTGATGCCTTTTGGTCTACAGGAATCGTGGCTTGCTCAATCAGGTTGATCACTTCGAGTGGCAATTCATCGCTAAAGCGAGCGGGTTGGACTATCACTTCCTGCGTTAAGACAGCGATGTTTTTATTGCTGTTAAGCGCGCGGGTAATCTCGGCCCGTGCTGGTTGGGTACTGTCAGTCAGGTCGAGGTGCAACTCTTTCAGTGTTTGATTCGTTCTTAGGGCCAGAGCCAGAGAGGCTGCCCCTTTCTCACCGATAGGATTGCTGCGAAGATCGATCACTTCCAGTGTCTGATTTTCAGCAATCAAACGTGCGAGGTGCGCCACTGCGGCATCATCTATTGCATTGTTTGACAGATTCAGTGTTTTGACGCGGTGAAATTCGGATGATTTCGTGAACAACTCCGGCAGGACTGCGCATAAGTCCTTGGGGAATTTCTTAGGGTATGAAAGGCTCAGACCATGGTCTGACAGGGCAGACTTCATCATCCAATATGCGGCTTGCTTGTTATCCTTTGCAACGCCGCGGCCATTAAAGTACAGCAATCCCAGATCCGACTGAGCCATAGGATCGCCTTGCTCAGCCGACTTTTGAAACCACTTGAAAGCGTTGTCATCATTTTGTGGAGCGCCGCGACCCTGCAAGTACATCGTTCCCAGATAAACCTGAGCAAGAGGATGGCCTTGCTCAGCTGCCTTTTGAAACCACTTGAACGCACTGTCATCATTTTGTGGAATGCCGCGGCCATGTATGTAAAGCCATCCCAATTTCGACTGTGCGAAAGGATGGCCTTGCTCGGCTGCCTTTTGAAACCACTTGAATGCGCTCTCATCATTTTGTGGAACGCCGCGGCCATATAGGTACAGCAATCCCAGCTGCATCTGTGCATGCGCATCGCCTTGATCGGCCGCCTTTTGGGCCCACTTAAACGCTTCTGCGTCACTCTGCTCTACACAAAGTCCATAAAAATACAAGAGCGCTAGAAACCGCTGTGCGCCGGCATGGCTTTGCGCTGCTGCCTTGTGTACCCAATGCTCGGCTTTACTGCCACTTTGATGAACACCATGACCTTCGTTATAAAGATCGACCATATATTTTTGGGCAGCGGGATCTTTCTTACGAAAGAACATCAAATTATTTTTAAACACTTCACTCTCAAACACATCCAGCCGGCGATCCTGCGCTTCGGTGCTGACTGCAGTATGTGCAGTGAGGATGGGTGGCGTATGCGGCCCGACCGGGCCGGGCGGAACGGCCGTTCCTGATGGGAGCATGTCTGGGTCGGCAGGGCTGACGGTGCCAAATTGCGGAGGCGATACCAGGGTCTGGCCAGACGCTGTCGATGAGGAAGAGGAAGAGGACGAAGTATCAGGCAACGCGGTTTCGCGACCCCATGAGGATGTATGCGATGTGTCGCTATACAAGCCGGAAAATGTATTTTTCATTATTTGCTCAATCTGTCATAGGTCGTTTTAGTTGCAGCCATGGCGGCTT
>CAIQLE010000128.1 GCA_903872555.1 uncultured bacterium | reverse complement strand
GCTTGAATATACTGTGATGTCCCTATCCTCAGGTTACTCATATGGCCGCTCAGGCAATCATTTTTGACGCTTATGGCACGCTCTTCGATGTCTTTTCTATAGGGGCGCTGGCGGAGCGTTTATTCCCTGGCAAAGGGACAGCAGTTGCCGAACTTTGGCGCGATAAGCAGATCGAGTACACAAGACTGCGCACACTCTCTAATACCTACAAGCCCTTCTGGGAAGTGACTCAGGATGCCTTGGTATTTACCTGCCGCAAGCTCGGCCTCGATCTCACGCTGGAAGCGCAAACGCAGATCATGGGTCAGTACGCCAAACTCCAGGCCTTCCCGGAAAATCTGCCTGTGCTGCAGGCGCTGAAAGCGGCGGGTCTGAAGCTCGCCATACTCTCGAATGGCAATCCTGAAATGCTGGAGGCTGCGGTACAGGCGGCGGGCATGCAGGGATTGTTTACGCAAATCTTGTCTGTGCATAGCGTACAGAAATTCAAGACGGCGCCCGAGGCCTATCAGCTGGGTCCGGATATGTTGGGTATTCCTGCGAAAGATACCCTGTTCGTATCCAGCAATGGCTGGGACGTGTGTGGCGCTGCCTGGTTTGGCTATAAGACTTTTTGGGTGAACCGCGCTCATGCGCCTTTAGAGGAATTGGGCGTAACGCCGAATGGCCAGGGTCAGTCACTCACGGATGTACAAAATTTCGTCTTGCAAGGCGTCGGGCGATAACTATCAGCATTTTGAATCAACGGTTTTCTATCCATCGTTTTTGAATAACGTCCTACTCTGAGGTAAATATCATGACAGCTCGCACCAACTGCCACGGACTACAAGTTGCTAATGTCCTGCACCGATTCATAGAAGATAAAGTTCTGCCGGGTACCGGCATCGCCAGCGACAAATTCTGGCAGGGCTTTGCTCAGCTGGTGCATGATCTCGCACCGAAAAATGCAGCCCTGCTGGCTGAACGCGACCGCATACAAGTCGAGCTCGATACCTGGCATCGCGCTCATCCCGGCCCTATCACTGATGTGGCGGCCTATCGCGGTTTTCTGGAATCCATAGGCTATCTGTTGCCGATTCCTGAGTCGGTCAAAGTCATTACAGAGAATGTCGATGCTGAGCTGGCGACAACGGCCGGCCCGCAACTGGTGGTACCTATTCTGAATGCACGTTATGCCTTGAATGCAGCCAATGCACGCTGGGGCTCGCTGTACGACGCTTTGTATGGCACGGATGCGATTTCTGAAGATGACGGTGCGACACGTGCCGGTGCTTACAATCCCGTGCGTGGCGCAAAAGTTGTAGCCTTCGCGCGCGCATTTCTGGATCAGTCAGCAGCCCTGCTGAAAGGAACGCATGCCGATGCGACGGCCTATAGCGTGGCAGGCGGCAAGCTGGCCGTGACTTTAAAAGACGGCACGAGCACGGGTCTGAAAGACGAAAGCAAATTCATTGGTTTTCAGGGTGAAGCTGCAAAGCCGACTTCGATTTTGTTGAAAAACCACGGCCTGCACATCGACATACGGATTGACCCTACAACGCCTATCGGCAAAGCCGATGCGGC
>CAIQLE010000127.1 GCA_903872555.1 uncultured bacterium | reverse complement strand
CCGTCGGCCGATTATGCTTATCGGCTCCTTATTGTTTCAGTGATTCTGAAGCGCCAACAGCTTGCAAGTAGTTGGCGCCGGATTGGTTTTCATCTGCCATGCCATGCCGAGCTTCAGCGTATTGGTACTGTCATTATTGGAATCAGTCTGGTTTTGATTTTTCTACAGATGAGTAAAAGGTTGGTGCATGCTCCTTTGAGTACTTAAACAATGAAAGGTAATAGCAGATAATTTTATTCAGAATCAATCTGGCGTGAAGGGTGAGCCGCAGCGATCTCTGGCGTTCCCTCGCAGTTTTCGTAAATGGCTCGCAAGCTCGGATAGGCCGTTGTGTCAACACCAAAGCGCGCCGCACTGAATAATTGAGGTACGAGTGCACAGTCCGCCATGGTCGGTGTGTCGCCGAAACAAAACTTGCCGCGTGTGGGAGAGCTAGCGAGTTCAATTTCCAAAGCGCTTAAGCCCAGACCCAGCCAGTGGTGTATCCAGGAAGTCTTGTCTTCTTCCGAGATGCCCAGCTTTACCGTCAGATATTTCAATACGCGCAGATTTTGCAAAGGATGGATATCGCATGCAATGCTGTATGCGATCTGGCGCACCTTGGCCCGGCCTTCCATAGAGGCTGGCAATAGCTTTATTGCAGAGAATTTTTCATCGAGATACTCAATGATGGCCAGCGATTGACTCAACTGAAATCCCTGATCGTCCAGCAGGGGCACCAGCTGTTGAGGATTGAGCGATTTGTAGGGCTCTTTAAACTGCATGCCACCATCACGGGTCAGATGGACGGGAATGTAGTCGTAGGGCAGACCTTTTAAATTCATCGCGATACGAACGCGATAGGCGGCTGAACTACGAAAATAATTATGCAGTACCAGTGACTCTTGATTTTCGCTCATCATGCCTCCGCAATAGCAATGAAGACGCGATTATTTTCAATTTTCACCGGATAGATTTTTATATCTTCTGTTAGTGGCGCGCACATCGCTTTGCCATTGCGGATATCGAATTTTCCCTGATGTAGCGGGCATTCGATTTCATGACCTTCGAGAAAGCCATCACACAGGCGCGCATTGCCGTGGGTGCAGATATTATCCGTCGCATAAATCTCGCCTTCCACCTGATACAGCGCAAAGCTTTTTCCGGCAGTATCCACGCCAATCACATCATCTTCTGGGACAGCATCTGCCTCTGCTACGTCAATCCATTGCTCAGTCATGATGGGTTCTTTCAGATAGGGTAGATGATTGAATTCGGAATCATCTCGCTGTCATAGATGCACAGGCGTGATTCGAACTTCAGACCTTCGGGTGTCTGTCGTATGCGGTCGAGGTAACGGCCTACGTTAAAGACAGTCGATTCCTCGGAGAGCTTGGTGCGGAAGACTGCATAATTGGCTTCTGCAATAATGATGCCGTCTTTGTTTTCACGCATGACTGGCAGACCGACCACATGGCGCTGATAATAGGGATCGTGATACAGGGTTTCATGAATCCCATACACACGGTCTTTCAGCATATTTTTGCTGAGCAGGGCCAGTGTTGATAGCGGAAAGCCACGGTCATAGTTTTCGCGTGGTTGTATCTTGTATTCGCAATCTTCGACGAAAAACTCAACCCACTTATCCCACTGTGCGCTGTCGACGGCAGCAGCGTAATCGCTGTAGAGCCTTATCAAGTCCAGGAAAATTTGATTGTCGTTCATCATATCTCCAT
>CAIQLE010000126.1 GCA_903872555.1 uncultured bacterium | reverse complement strand
GATGCTGTTTTCGCCGCGGTCAGCCACCTCCCCCATTTACTGGCCTATGCTCTGGTGGATGACATTGCATCGCGTGACAATGCCAGCACACTGTTTCAATATGCTGCCAGTGGCTTCCGTGATTTCACACGCATTGCCGGTTCTTCACCCGAGATGTGGCGCGATATCGCACTGGCCAATCGTGCAGCCTTGCTGGCCGAGCTGGATGCTTATAGCGCGCAGCTGTCGACTTTGCGCATGATGCTGGCCAATAGCGATGGCGCTGCGCTGGAAAAAACTTTTGGACGCGCGCAGTCCGCAAGGCAGGCATGGATTGCCGCCATTGAAGCGGCTGAACAGGCGCGCGCTTTTGAGCAGGGTGGAGACTAATACCTGATGAAACATTATCCGCATCACATTGATCTCAAGCCTGCAGCCTTTGCGCGCGGCTCTGTCAAATTGCCCGGCTCGAAAAGTATTTCGAATCGTATGCTGCTGCTGGCAGCTCTGGCACAGGGCAGTACCGAGATCAAAGAATTACTGGCCTCCGATGACACGCATGTGATGCTGATGGCACTGCAGAAACTGGGCGTGCCCTGGCATCAGCATGGCGAGAGTCAGGATTTTGCTGTTGAGGGCAAGGGCGGCAGTTTTCCGCATCATTCCGCTGATCTCTTCATGGGCAATGCCGGCACGGCGATACGCCCGCTGACTGCGGCGCTGGCAGCGGTGGGGGGTGACTACACGATTCATGGTGTGGCACGGATGCATGAGCGTCCCATTGGTGATCTGGTGGATGCCTTAAATGCGGCCGGTGCCGATATCGATTACACCGGCAATCCGGGCTTTCCGCCTTTGCATATTCACCGCGGTCGTTTACATCCTGAAAAACTCCAGGTGCGCGGCAATGTCTCGAGTCAGTTCCTGACCGCCTTGCTGATGGCGGCCCCCCTGATGGCGCGCCACAAGGCATTGACGATAGAAGTGATCGGCGAGCTGATTTCCAAACCTTATATTGAAATCACCCTGAACCTGATGCAAAGGTTTGGTATTGAAGTTGAACGTCATGGCTGGTCATCATTCACGATTGCACCCGGTCTGCAGTATCAAAGTCCGGGGACGATACACGTTGAAGGCGATGCCTCATCGGCCTCGTATTTCCTTGCGGCCGGCGCCATTGCCGGTGGCCCTGTGCGCGTTGAAGGTGTGGGGCAATCCAGCATTCAGGGAGATGTACGGTTTGTCGAAGCCTTGCAGCAGATGGGTGCTGAAATCAGCATGGGCGAGAACTGGATAGAGGCGCGCTCCAACGGTGTGCTGAAGGCGATTGATGCCGACTTCAATCATATTCCGGATGCGGCCATGACCATCGCTGTCGCAGCCCTGTATGCCGACGGCACCAGCACTTTGCGCAATATTGGCAGCTGGCGCGTGAAAGAAACAGACCGCCTGACCGCCATGGCGACAGAGTTGCGCAAGCTGGGCGCGCTGGTGGAAGAGGGCGCAGATTATCTGCGCGTCACCCCACCGATTGCGATGGATGCGGCCACCATTGATACCTATGACGACCATCGCATGGCCATGTGTTTTTCTCTGGCGTCTCTGAATGGTGCGACACGTCCCGGTGTGCCCGTGCGTATCAATGATCCCAAATGCGTGGCGAAAACCTTTCCTGATTATTTCGATGCCTTTGCTGGCATTGTTCAGCGGGTCTGAGAGAAATCATGACTATTCCTGTCATTACGATTGATGGACCGACGGCTTCAGGTAAGGGCACGGTAGCGGCCCGCGTTGCCCAGACGCTGGGATTTGCCCTGCTGGATTCGGGTGCTTTATACAGGCTGACAGCGCTGTCAGCTCTGGAGGCCGGAACTGATCTGGGCGATGAGCCTGCCTTGGCAAAGCTGGCATCCGGCCTGCAAGTGGTGTTCGATGGTGAGCGCATACTCTTGGCAGGACGTGAAGTTTCAGATGCGATTCGTGCCGAAACGGTGGGTGTGGCGGCATCGAAGATAGCGACTTTGCTTGCAGTCAGAGCTGCGCTGGTCGATTTCCAGCACAGCTTTCGTCAGGCTCCCGGACTGGTGGCGGATGGACGCGACATGGGCACCGTGATCTTCCCGGACGCACAACTCAAGGTTTTCCTGACGGCGAGTGTCGAAGCGCGCGCCGAAAGGCGCTATAAGCAATTGATTGGCAAAGGTTTTCCTGCTAACATGGCCGCCCTTTTGCAAGATTTGCGGGAACGTGATGCGCGCGATACTGAGCGTGCTCTGGCTCCCCTGAAACCCGCCGAAGGTGCGCATCTGCTGGAGACATCGGTTTTGTCTGTGGATCAGGCGGTGGCGCAAGTGTTGGCCTGGTATCGCGCGGTCGGGCACTGAAACCTGATTTCTCATTCAGGCCGCACTAAGTCAGGTAATTGGCATCAAAGCAGCATCAATGTAGCAAGTATCAAAGGCATCACCGGTGTCCCGCAAAGCGCAAGGCTATGCAGGATGTTGAAAAACCTAACCCCAACTTGGGCAATTCCGCCTGGTTGGCTAACTATCTCAACTTATGTCTACAGCTACTCAATCCCCAGCATCATCCGGCATGGAAAGCTTTGCCGCACTGTTTGAAGAATCACTGTCGCGTCAGGATATGCGCTCGGGTGAGGTCATTTCGGCGGAAGTCGTTCGCCTTGACCACAACTTTGTGATCGTTAACGCCGGACTCAAGTCCGAAGCGTTTATACCCATTGAAGAATTTAAGAATGACAACGGCGAGCTGGAAGTTACCGTGGGTGACTTCATCTCCGTAGCCATTGAGTCGCTGGAAAATGGTTTCGGCGACACCATTCTGTCGCGTGACAAGGCCAAGCGTCTGGCAAGTTGGCTGTCGCTGGAAAAAGCGATGGAATCCGGCGAGCTGGTGATCGGTACCGTCAGCGGCAAGGTCAAAGGCGGTCTGACCGTTCTGACCAATGGCATTCGTGCCTTCCTGCCGGGTTCGCTGGTCGACACCCGTCCTGTCAAGGACACCACGCCGTACGAAGGCAAGACCCTGGAATTCAAGGTCATCAAGCTGGATCGCAAGCGTAATAACGTCGTTCTGTCGCGCCGTGCTGTGGTTGAAGCATCGATGGGCGAAGAGCGCGCGAAGCTGATGGAAACCCTGAAAGAAGGTACGGTCGTTACCGGTATCGTCAAGAACATCACCGACTACGGCGCATTCGTCGACCTCGGCGGCATCGATGGCCTGCTGCACATCACCGACCTCGCATGGCGTCGTGTGCGTCACCCATCCGAAGTGCTGGCGGTTGGTCAGGAAATCACTGCCAAAGTCCTCAAGTACGATCAGGAAAAGAACCGTGTCTCGCTGGGCGTTAAACAGCTGGGCGATGATCCATGGACTGGTCTGTCACGTCGTTACCCACAGAGCACACGCCTGTTTGGTAAGGTGACTAACCTGACCGACTACGGCGCATTCGTTGAAGTCGAGCAGGGCATCGAAGGTCTGGTGCACGTCTCCGAGATGGACTGGACCAACAAGAACGTTGCACCAAGCAAGGTTGTTCAGCTGGGCGACGAAGTTGAAGTCATGGTTCTGGAAATCGACGAAGAGCGTCGTCGTATCAGCCTGGGTATGAAACAGTGCAAAGCCAATCCTTGGGATGACTTCGCTATGTCGCACAAGAAGGGTGACAAAGTATCGGGCGCGATCAAATCGATCACCGACTTTGGTGTCTTCATTGGCCTGGCTGGCAATATCGATGGTCTGGTTCACCTGTCCGATCTGTCATGGAATGAGACCGGCGAAGAGGCAGTGCGTCGCTTCAAGAAGGGCGATGAGCTCGAAGCGGTTGTGCTGGCCATTGATGTCGAGCGTGAGCGCGTCTCACTGGGCGTCAAGCAACTCGAAGGTGATCCGTTCAACAACTATTGCGCAATGAACGACAAAGGCGCACTGGTCACGGGTACGGTGAAGATGGTCGAAGCCAAGGGCGCGCTGATTCAGCTGTCCGAAGAAGTTGAAGGCTATCTGCGTGCTTCCGAAATCTCGCGCGATCGCGTTGAAGATGCCGGCACCCACGTGAAGGTAGGCGATCAGCTGGAGACCATGGTCATCAATATCGATCGTAAAGCACGCAGCATTCAGCTGTCGATCAAGGCCAAAGACAATGCGGATACGCAGGATGCTATGCAGAAGATGTCGAATGACTCAGCTGCTGCTTCCGGTACCACCAGTCTGGGTGCACTGCTGAAAGCCAAGCTTGATAACAAAGGCTGATGCAGGTTTCACAGATGACTAAGTCGGAGTTGATTGCCCGTCTGGCCGAGCGTTATCCGCAACTGGTTGCTAAGGATGCGGATTTCGCGGTCAAGACACTGCTGGACGCGATGACCGATGCATTGGCCGAAGGTCAACGCATCGAGATTCGTGGCTTTGGCAGTTTTGCGCTCAACAGCCGTCCGCCGCGTATAGGTCGTAACCCCAAGTCAGGTGATACGGTGATGGTGCCCGAAAAGCGGGTGCCTCACTTCAAGCCCGGCAAGGAGCTGCGCGAACGGGTGGATGCGATGGTTGGGCGACCTATCCTCGACGACTGAGTCAGTCACTGGCATTCATGAAAACGGCATCTTCGGATGCCGTTTTTTATTGACCGGGGCTAGGACGCTGCTTGCCGGCGCCGGACGCCCGATTCTTTTGGCGTACAATTTCGCCATCACTACATAAATGCCTGAGCGCAGATGTCTGCACCATGAAGATTATTGTCCGTCTGATCGCACTATTCCTGTTTCTGGTTTTCTTTGGTTTTGCGCTGAAGAATACCGATGAAGTCGTGCTGCATTTCTTTCTGAGCAGTCAGGCTAAAGCGCCGCTCATCTTGTTGCTGCTGGCATTTTTGGTGGCCGGTGCCGCCATGGGTGTGCTGGCGATGACGATTACCGTGCTGCGTTATCGCCGCGAACTCACGCTCTGCAAAAAAGAGCTGGAATT
>CAIQLE010000125.1 GCA_903872555.1 uncultured bacterium | reverse complement strand
GAGGAGAGTGCCGGCAAAGCTTGTCGTATGTATTGCTCGGCTATCTCGAGCTGTGCGACATAGCCTGACATTTCCTGTCCCAGGGTCAAGGGTGTCGCATCCTGCAAATGTGTACGACCTATTTTGATGAGGCCGGCATACTGCTGCGCCTTGTCAGAGAGACTCCGTTTCAGAGACTGCAAAGCAGGTAAGAGCTGATGTTCTATCGCCGTCATGACCGCCACATGGATGGCAGTCGGGAAAACATCATTCGATGACTGCCCCAGATTAACCTCATCATTCGGGTGCAACAGACGATGCATACCGCGCTGACCACCCATGAGCTCAGATCCGCGATTGGCCAATACTTCATTCATGTTCATATTGGTCTGGGTACCGGAACCCGTTTGCCACACCTTCAAGGGAAATTCGGTCAGCAGCTGACCTGCAATCACTTCATCTGCCGCCTGCACTATCGCCTGCACCTTATCCAGAGGAAGCCGGTTCAAGTCACCATTCACTTTTGCACAGGCACGCTTGACCTGTGCCAGTGCCAGGATCAACTCATGTGGCATGCACTCGGTTGAAATAGAAAAATTCTCCAATGAGCGCTGTGTCTGCGCTCCCCAATATTGTTTTTCAATAACAGAGATTTCTCCCAGACTGTCTTTTTCTGTGCGTGCAGAGATCGTGATACTCATCATAAAACTCCTCATTCATGCAATTGCACCTGAATCCGTAAAGCGACTCGGACGGCACTCCCGTCCAGCTTGCCCGGTGAAAATCGGGCGGCAAGAAAACGCTGCCTCAGTACCGACTGCATCTGTGCTGATAATCCGGAAGATTCCATCTCTACACGATCAACATCACCATATTCATTGATCAGTAACAGGCATCGTATGATTTTGGCCTCACTCAACCAGTGTGAGGCAAGTAATTCGCTGTCAATGTCTTTCAGAACAACAGGGCGTTCTGTCAACATGGATGCAGGAAGATAATCCGCAAGATAAGTCGTAAGACCATCGAATACTAGTGCAGAGGGCAGCACCGAATACATTTGATGGGTCTCAGGCTTGGCTGACAGATCTTGCTGCGGACCAGTGCTGATCGATGATCTGTTCGGGACTTTCAGGGATGAATAGTCTGTTTCGTCTATGGGCAAATTAATGCTGACAAGACCTGCTGCGCCAGCTTCTTGCCATGCATGATGAGTCTGCATCAGTGAGACAAAAAAAATTCCTGTAATCATCAAGGCCAAGATGACGCATGACAGTGATCTCATTGCTCATCCAGCTCGCGCCAGGAAACACGCCTGACTGCCTGCGTACCAGCAGCCGGTACAGGGGCAGCAATTTGCACAATATTGCCCGACTCATCGGTAATCAAAGAGACTGTCTTTTCACCAATTTTGACTGTCGTGGAGCCTGCGGCTATGGATGAGGTCGTCACTTTCCATGCAACAGTATGAGTAGCTTCCAACTGTATGTAGGAACCATTCAGATAGTCAAATGCATAGAGCCAGCTTTCAGCATGAGGGCGACACACCGTACTGTCAGGGACATTACTCACAATTCGTAAGATGCCCATTTGCTGCTCAGGATCCAGATTCACCCGCTCTCCTGAATTCGCAGCAACATCCAGATCGACATACCATCCATCATTCAAGATCCAGTCAACTGTATTGCTGCTCGCCTTGCGCTCAGCTGTTGTGCTGTCTTCATTCAGCACTTGCCTGACCATGGCCGGATCTTGTCGAATATCGCCCAGACCGACATTGATCAGATTGTCTTTGATCGTATAAACAGACTGCACTGATTTATTTTGTACATCAGAGACGCCAAGGTAACGCCCTGTGGCCACAGTGATGAGAGGTATCTGTCTATTTCCGACCTGATAGGAAGATAGTTCGGGACGAGTGGTGATGGCTTGTGGCTGGCCGTTGATAGTAAACTGTCCCAGCAAGACCGCTTCGGCTCCATTGACCGGCAGGGGATCATTGATATCGAAGCGCCATATATTTCCCAGCAAGTCGCCGCCATAGATACGGTCTGCCGTATTGTCCATCGTGGTATCAACCCAGGCATTGATCTGAGCAAGCCCGGCAGGCGTATCGGTACTGCCCGCTGAAGTATCTATGCGTTTCAACAGGCGACCTGTGCTGGCATTCAGTACGAACAAGCTGCCCTTGCCACTGCCGGGATTGATGTTGTTGTAGCCGGAAGCTATGACAACGACCCACTCACCATTGCGCCGCTTGGTGATGATAGGTTTACCTAAAGCGATGCCGAGCTGGCTGTCGCTATCCATACTAAAACGCCACAGCAGAGAGGGCCGCGCAGGGTCCGTCACATCCAGCGCATAATATTCTCTGCCGGCAGCGCCCAGTCCTCCCACCAGAATGGTGCGCCACTGATCTGACGTACATAGGGGTATCGCTCCCGGTGTTGCAGCACCCGGGCAGATATCACCCGCTACGGGTGTGCCATCCAGCAGATATTTGAAATTCTTTGCAAATGAAGGATCAGCACTGCGCCAGAGTTCGGGCAAAACTCCGCCAGGAATAAATGCCCAGTCTTCCCTGCCGCTGCTGGCATCAAAGGCGTGCAACATACCGTCATTCGCGGCCAGATACACCATGCCTTTGCGATTGGCCATCTGCACATCTCTGAAGGCACCATAATTATCATCGGCATAACGGAATTCAGGTCGGCCCACATACAAAGACTGTGCATTCACAGGCGCACCTAAGACTTGCTCACGAGGACGAAACAGACGCATCGTGTTGTCGGGTCTGTCTTCATTATTTTTCTGACCGCGAAGATAATTGACCAGATTAACTCCACCTGCTGCATTTTTTTGATCCACGGAAAACTGACCACACTGTGACCAGTGATGCAGTGGATTGGAGCCGCATAAATCTGTGAAAAATTGACGTTCCGTTGTATTCAGTTCAGTCCAGAGGAAATTTTTCAGGCCAGTGGCAGACGAAGCTGAGGGAATATACAGCGTTCTGTCATCCTGATTCAGACCTGCACGCTTGCTTAGTTCGCTAGCGGCAGACCATACAATCGTGTCGCTGACACTGCCATCATTGAGATTGATTTTTCTGGCTTCCAGATCACCATCCCAATACAAGCTTCGATATCTGCTTGAAAAAAGAAGATTATCTCCCTCTGCCGGCTCCTGACTGCTGGTGGCCGCAGCAGAGGCAGCACCGGTGGCTGCAATAATGGCGGCCAGGCTGGAAGAGAGCGAGCGGGACAGTGATTCAGGATTATGTGCGCTGAAATATTTTCCACCGCCATTGACCGCCGCATGCCAGAGATCATCAATGCGCTCTGGTCCCGGATTAAATATAGGGTCTGGCCAATCACGAGTACCCTTGACGATCTCACTGAAATCACCCGTAGTCGCCTGTTCGTAATTTTCCTGATAATGCAAGGTACCGTCAGCACCCAGTCCCAAGGTATGCGTCAGCATATGCTGATAATTTCTCTGCACCGTGCCGGGCAATGAAGGCACATTGTTGTCACATAAATTATTCGATGGACCACAATTAGAAAATGAAGACTGGCGCAGATCGGTCTGAAAATAATAAGCGGCAATATCGGCCAGCGTATTGATGCTCAGCTGACTTCCGGATACTTCATAAAAGGGGGTTATCGATATAGGAAACGAACCTTCAGCATGAATCACTGGCGCAGCGATATGATTGCCCGCTGATGCCGGCGCAATAATCATGACCTGATTATTGTCTGAAAATGCACGGTATCCGCTCAGTTTAATTTGCTGAGAGATGTAATAAGCCAATTGCGCAGCCTCAGACATGAGATTGGCATTACTTTGATGCATCACATAACTGAGTTGACTCATCAGATCCTGACCATTGACACGGATGCTGTATAAAACAGTGTAAACAGGATTGGTTTCTGTATGTCTGGCTTCAATTGTCAGCGTCGCTACTGAATAAGTATTTCGCTTTCCGCTTCCATCGTACATAGGTCGCGGCAATTGATCATCCTGATTGCCTACATTGCTCATCCCATCGATTTTTTTTGGGCCATAACTCCCGATCTCACGCTCAGAATTCCAATAACCATCGGTAGACAATAAAGTGTAATTTTGCTGACATGAATACTGGATAGGATCATCACTTCCCGTCAGCAATTTTCCTGCATAAAGTCGCCCTGCCTTAGAGAGCGCTCCGCGCAAAGGTGTACTACTTGCTGGTTTCACAGCATATAGTTTTTGATAAAAATTATTTCTGTGATTGCCTTCGAAGTCAGAAATTTTCAGAAAGCCCGCAAGCGTAG
>CAIQLE010000124.1 GCA_903872555.1 uncultured bacterium | reverse complement strand
GCGCTGGTCAAGTTGCACCTGCAAGAAGCCTATAGTCAAGAAATGCTGCAGCTCGCCGGGACTGCGACTGCGATTGCTGTCTGTCGCATCGCCTGGGCAGAAGCAATGGCAGCCTTGTCACGGCGTGCGCGTGAAATGCCTGCTGATGCAGCCGTCATCGAAACCTGCAAGGAAGATGTCAAGTCGGCGTGGGCAAACTATGCCATCGTTGAAATCACTCAGCCCTTAATGCAAATGGCTGGCGAACTCGCCGATGCTTTCGCGCTGCGTGCCTATGACAGCGTTCAGCTCGCCAGTGTACGAACATTGAATCAGGGTACAAATGAAGATCTGATATTTGCTTGTTTCGACAAACGATTACAGAAAGCCGCCATGATGCTGGGTATAGAAAGTTTTGGACCTGACTGATCAGTTCAGCAAAGGAATCAGTAATTCCAGTGTTTTTTGCGTAGCGCCGACCTCAGCGTTTGCAAAATCTTGTGCCGCTTCAGACATCGTCGACAACAACCTGGCATCGGTCAGCAGCTCGAAAGATGTTTTGAACAACTGCGCTGCATTATCCACACGCAGTGCAGCGCCACGACTCACGGCATCGTCACTGGCCTGCGCAAAATTGAAAGTATGCGGACCAATCAGCACAGGCTTGCCACAGGCGCAGGCTTCGATCAGATTCTGACCGCCCAGAGGCAGCAAACTACCGCCTATAAAAGCCAGATCACAGGCGGCATAGTAAGCAAACATCTCCCCCATGGAATCACCGACCACGACCTGCACATGAGCAGACAATACCTCGTGAGCTAGTTGCGAGCGGCGCATCACGCGCAAGCCCTGATCTTCAAATAACTTAGCCACTTCATCAAAGCGTTGCGGATGGCGCGGCACTATCAGCAGCAAAAAATCTGGTGGCAAAGTGGCTGACATATAGCCTGACAACAGCAGCGCTTCTTCCCCTTCACGTGTACTGGCGCATAACAATATTTTTCTTGGTCCTAAGTGCGCACGCAGCGTGCGTCCTGCATCAAGCATCGCTGATGGTACGCTCACATCAAATTTCAGATTGCCAGTGACGCTGATGTTGTGTGCGCCCATGGACTGCAAACGCTTTGCATCTTCATTCGTTTGTGCACCTATGAACGCCAGCTGACTGGCAGCCGTGCGCAGCAAAGTAGAAAATTTGCGTGCGCGCCGCAAAGAGCGTTCAGACAGGCGCGCATTGATCAGGGACAAAGGCACCTGCGCGGCATGGGCAGAAGCCAGCAGGCAAGGCCACACTTCGGTCTCTATCAGCAGACCCAGCTCAGGCTGGAAATGGGCGATGAAGCGCTGCGTCATGCTCAGCGTGTCATAGGGCAGAAAGGCTTGCATCACACGCGGCTCATGCGCAAACAGGGACTTGCCGGTGCTGCGTCCGGTGGCTGTCATATGGGTCAGCAGTAGCTGATGCTGAGGATAGTTCTGGAGCAGCGCTTGAATGAGCGGTTCTGCCGCCCGTGTTTCACCTACGGATACCGCATGTACCCAGATCAGGCGACTCGCTGGCTTAACTGAATAGCTGCCCAGACGTTCAGCAACATGCTCGCGATAACCGGGTTCTTTAAAACCACGCCACCATAGACGCAGCAGGGCAAACGGCAGGATTACCCACCACAGCAAAGAATACAGACGTAAATAAGGATGCAGGTCTGAGCGGGGTTTCATGCTGCCGTCATGCATCAGAACGGGAGCACTGCATCAGGCTTGACGGCACAAATGGCCGCACCAAGCGCCTGCTGTATGCGATGCAAACCTGCTGTGGTTTCAGCTTCAAAGCGCAACACTAATACCGGCGTGGTATTCGACGCACGCACCAGACCAAAACCATCAGAATATTCAACGCGCACGCCATCAATTTTGATGATGCGCTCAGCACCTGGCCAGTCAGTCTGTTGCTGCAGCCGCCCAACCAGCGCATGATTCTCACCTTCCGCCAGCTGTATCTGTAGCTCTGGCGTCGACATCGATTGCGGCAAAGCATTCAGCTCAGCACTGATGTCTTGCATACGGCTCGCCAGCTCCAGCAGGCGTGCGCCTGCATACAGGCCATCATCGAATCCATACCAGCGGTCTTTGAAAAATAAATGGCCGCTCATCTCACCACCGAAAGGCGCATTCGTCTCGCGCATTTTGGCTTTCACCAGCGAATGGCCGGTCTGACACATCAGGGGCTCACCGCCTGCAGCACTCACCACCACACCGACATGCCGGCTGCATTTGACGTCATACAAAATCGGCGCACCCGGATGACGCTTCAACACATCTCTGGCAAACAACATCAATTGCCGGTCGGGATAAATGATCTGCCCGTCTTTGGTGACCACACCAAGACGGTCGCCATCACCATCAAAGGCCAGACCCAGTTCGGCATCGGTGGTTTGCAAGGCATGAATCACATCTTGCAAATTTTCGGGATGGGCGGGATCCGGATGATGATTCGGAAAATGACCATCGACCTCGCAAAACAATTCCTGCACTTCACAACCCAGACCACGATACAGCTCGCCGGCAAAGGCACCGGCCACACCATTACCGCAATCGATGACAATCTTCATGCGGCGAGCGAGTTGCACGCCACCCGTGATGCGTTCCAGATACGCTGTGCGTATGTCATGCTGCTGATAGCTGCCCTGACCCTGAGTAAAGCGTTTGTTGATGATGCGCTGATACAGCTGCTGTATGGCCTCACCATAAATGGCCTGACCTGAAAGCACCATTTTGAAACCATTGTAATCAGGCGGGTTATGACTACCTGTCACCATGATGCCGCTGGCTGCACCCAGTACATGGGTGGCGAAATACAGCATGGGTGTCGCCACCATGCCGAGATCAATCACATTCACACCTGCGGCCTGCAGGCCTGCCGCCAGTGCAGCTGATAAATCCGGTCCGGACAAACGACCATCGCGCCCTATGATGACCGTATGCTCACCCTGCTCCAGCGCCGTCGAACCAAAGGCCATGCCGATCTGATGGGCTATTGCGGTATCCAGTGTGCTGCCGAGCACGCCACGGATATCGTAGGCTTTAAAAATACCGGGTGTCAGAGTTGCATTGCTGTTGGCCATATCAAGACACTTTCTATCGTTGTGCCACATCGGAGAGCTGCTGCTGGCACTGCCTGAGTGCCTCATCCCATTGCGGCAATTCACCAAACTGGCTGCGGAATTTTTCGGTATTCATGACCGAGTTTTTTGGACGTGCTGCCGGTGTCGGGTACTCTGCTGTGGTGATGGCTTTCAGTCTGGGGCGCTGAATCATGGCAGGATGATCAAAGATCTTCTGCGCAAAACCATGCCAGCTGGTCTGTCCACCAGCACACAGATGATAAATGCCACTGTGCTCTGCCAGTTGCGCAGGCTCATTCAACTGACGAACAGTGGCTGCAGTTGCATCAGCGATAGTCTGGCTCCAGGTCGGTGCGCCAAACTGATCAGCGACGATAGAAAGTTCATCCCGGGTCTGGGCCAGCCTCTGCATGGTCAGTAAAAAATTTTTGCCATACAGTCCGTACACCCAGCTAGTACGCAGAATCAGATGCGGCAGGCCGACTGCAGCGATCGCTTGCTCACCAACGAGTTTGCTGCGGCCATAGGCTGACAAAGGTGAAGGCTGGTCCGTTTCAGTCCATGCGCCTTGCTTGCTGCCATCAAAGACATAGTCGGTAGAGTAATGAATCAGCGCTGCACCGACCGCTTTGGCTGCTTCAGCCAAGACCCCCGGCGCTTCGCCATTGATGCGATGAGCGAGTGTGTCTTCCGACTCTGCCTGATCAACTGCCGTATATGCAGCGGCATTGATGATCAGGTCCGGTCTGAGATTTTTGACTGTGTTACGCAGGGCATCAAAATCTGCCAGATCAAGTTGTGATCTGTCCAAAAAAACACATGTGCCCAGATTGGTCAGCGATGGCGTCTGACTCAGTGCATGACCCACCTGCCCGTTGCGACCCGTAATCAGTATGTTCATTCGAAAGTTTCAGCCTGCGCGAAAGGAAGGCCTGCCTGATCTTTGGCAGAGAGGATGGGCGTCTCACTCAGAGGCCATTCAATCTTGAGCGCGGGATCATTCCACAATAAGGAGCGCTCATGCTCGGGGGCGTAATAGTCTGTAGTTTTGTAAACAAAATCTGCGCTCTCACTGGTCACCAGAAAACCATGCGCAAATCCGGGCGGTATCCAGAGCTGACGGTGATTCTCCGCCGACAGCAAGACACTGAATGATTTACCAAAACTGGCGGAGTGTCTTCGCAGATCTACACAGACATCAAACACTTCTCCGGCGATCACGCGTACCAGTTTGCCCTGAGTCTGTCGTATCTGGTAGTGCAAGCCGCGCAACACACCACGCGCTGAGCGTGAATGATTGTCTTGCACAAAATGAGTCGCCACACCCGTCAGTGTTTCAAACTGCTGCTGGTTAAAGCTTTCTAAAAAAAACCCGCGCGCATCGCCAAAGACCTTGGGTTCAAAGATGCAGACATCCGGTATGTCGGTGCGAATAATATTCATCGTATTAATACACCTGATCTTGCAGCAGGCGCAGCAAATACTGACCGTAGCTGTTTTTCTTCATGGGTTCAGCCAGCTTCTGCAAATGCTCTGCAGTGATATAGCCTTTGCGATAGGCCACTTCCTCCGGACAGGCGACTTTCAGGCCCTGACGTTTTTCCAGTGTGGCGATAAATTGTCCGGCTTCCAGCAGGGATTCATGCGTGCCGGTATCCAGCCAGGCCATGCCGCGCCCCATCACTTCGACGTTCAGTTTGCTCTGTTCCAGATAGACACGATTGACATCGGTGATCTCTAGTTCACCGCGTGCTGATGGCTGTATGCTGGCAGCGATATCACATACCGTCGTATCGTAAAAATACAGACCGGTGACTGCGTAATTGGATTTTGGCTTGAGCGGTTTTTCTTCTATGCTGATGGCGCGACGCTGATCATCAAAACCCACCACACCATAGCGCTCAGGATCTTGTACGTGATAAGCAAATACGGTCGCACCACCTTCACGCTGGCTTGCTGCGTTCAGGCTACGATCAAGATCATGGCCGTAATACAGGTTGTCACCCAGGATCAGTGAAGAAGGATGTTGACCGACAAATTCACGGCCAATAATAAAGGCCTGTGCCAGACCATCCGGCGAAGGCTGGACTGCGTATTGAATATTGATACCCCACTGGCTGCCATCGCCTAATAACTGTTCGAAACGCGGCGTGTCTTGGGGTGTAGAAATCAGCAATATATCGCGCATACCCGCCAGCATCAGGGTCGTGAGCGGGTAATAAATCATGGGCTTGTCATACACAGGCAGCAATTGCTTGGAGACTGCCATGGTGACGGGATAAAGACGGGTACCCGAACCGCCGGCCAGAATAATGCCGCGTCTTGTCATGTTCATGCTGCGCTCCCGCTAGGATGACTTTCACTGCGTTGTGCGTAATTGCGGTCTATCCATGTCAGGTAATCGCCTGACTGAATTTTTTGGACCCAGTCCTGATGGTCCAGAAACCACTGCACGGTCTTGCGCATGCCGGTCTCGAAGGTTTCAGCCGGCTTCCAGCCCAGTTCGCGCTCTATCTTGCGCGCGTCGATTGCATAGCGCCTGTCATGCCCCGGCCTGTCGGTGACAAAAGTAATGAGCTCTCGATAAGCACCTTGCGCAGGGGCGCGCTCCGGTGCGAGTTCATTCAGCAAGTCACACAGGGTATGCACCACATCGAGATTGGCTTTTTCATTCCAGCCACCGATGTTATAGGTCTCACCTAAGCGTCCGGCTTCGAGCACGCGGCGCAGTGCACTGCAATGGTCGCCCACATACAGCCAGTCACGCACTTGCTGACCATCGCCATAGACGGGCAGCGGTTTACCGGCGAGCGCATTAGCAATGATGAGAGGAATCAGTTTTTCAGGAAATTGGAGCGGACCGTAATTATTCGAACAGTTCCCCGTGACGACCGGCAGTCCATAGGTGTGATGCCAGGCGCGCACCAGATGATCGGAGGCAGCTTTAGAGGCTGAATAAGGACTGTTCGGCGCATAAGCTGTGGTCTCGGAAAAAGCCGCATCATTTGCACCCAGGCTGCCAAAGACTTCATCGGTCGATACATGCAAAAAACGGAAATTGTTTTTCTGTGCGTCGGACAAGCCCGCAAGATAAGCGCGCGTGGCTTCCAATAAGCTGAAAGTACCATCGACATTCGTGCGTATGAAATCACCGGGACCATGAATCGATCTGTCGACATGGCTTTCAGCGGCGAAATGCACCATCGCACGCGGCTGATATTGTGCGAGCAGCTGATTTAACAAGGCACGATCGCAGATATCACCGCGCACAAAGACGTGGCGTGCATCGCCAGCCAATGAAGATAAATTGTCGGGATTGCCTGCGTAGGTGAGCTTATCGAGATTCAGCACAGGCTCATCGCTGGCGGCTAGCCAGTCGAGCACAAAATTTGAGCCGATAAAGCCGGCACCACCGGTAACAAGGATCATGGAAAGCCTTACAAGTTCAATAAGCAAACAAGCGTAAATTCTCGCGGCATTTTACGCCAGTAGCCCTGTTCTCCGCGAAAAACTACAATGTCGCCTGAGTGATCTTTCACTCTGCCTGTCACAGGGCGCTTCAAGCTGTATCGACAGCAATCAACCATTCTGTAAGCAGGCCTGAAATGACCACTTTTGCCATCGGCGACTTGCAAGGCTGCGCCAGCCAGCTCGACCGCCTGCTGGAACGTATAGAAACGATAGATCCTGCGGCACAACTGGTGTTTGTCGGCGATCTGGTCAATCGCGGCCCGCAATCCCTGCAGACCCTGCGCCGCCTGCGCTCGCTGGGATCGCGCGTGCGGGTGGTACTGGGCAATCACGATTTGCACCTGCTGGCGATTGCGCAAGGCATACGCGCCTCGGGACGCAGCGATACCTTAAACGACATACTGCAGGCAGCTGACCGTGATGAATTGCTGGACTG
>CAIQLE010000123.1 GCA_903872555.1 uncultured bacterium | reverse complement strand
GCCCTGGCCCTAAGAACGAACCAAACACTGAAAGAGTTGCACCTTGATGTGATTGACAGTACCCAATCAGCACGGGCCGAGATAGCCCGCGCGCTTAACAGCAATAAAAACATCGCTGTCTTAACGCAGGAAGTGATAGTCCAACCCGCTCGCTTCAGTGATGAATTGCCAATCGAAGTGATCACCCTGCTTGAGCAGGCCATGATACCGGCAGATCAAAAGGCAACAGATGTTGAACGTACGCTAGAGCAGACGCGGGACCTGCTGAATGAACTACGCCTATCCGTCGCTCAGGAATTTATTACCGGCCATAGTTAAGTGATGATGAGCCTTAGTCTGAATCTGAATCGGAGTCGCCTAAAAAGGCGGCTGATTTACGGCTTCAGGAAATTAATAAGGCATCGAAGACTCCACCGATTTTTCTGTCAGGTTTTTATCGAAGGGCGGGTCGGTATGCACAGTCAGCCCATCTTTGAGTTCGGATGATCTGTGCAGTATCCGCAATTCATCGCCAACGATTTCCGTTGTGTGACGTTCCATGCCATCCTTGCCTGTCCATTTGCGTGTCTGCAGATGGCCTTCTACGTAGACTAGCGCGCCTTTTTTCAGGTGCTGCGCTGCGATTTCGGCGAGCCGTTTGTACAGTACAACGCGATGCCATTCAGTCGCGTCACGTCGTGCACCGGTGGATTTATTTTTCCAGGCTTCGCTGGTGGCAAGCGAGAGATGAGCCACCGGCTCGCCACTGCTCATGGTGCGCATGTCGGGGTCATGGCCAAGGTGCCCGATCAATAAGGCTTTATTCAAGGTTCCAGTCATATTGTTTTCCTGACGAGCAGAGAGTATTCAAAGGCCGACATGGCCTGCATCGTGTCGCAAAAATTCTGAGCTATGACAGGCAAATTTCAGATGCTGCTGCCAAGCCAGAAAATATTCGGCTTCACTAATATTGGTTCGACAGCCAGCATGAGAAAAGACTCATTTATTTCTCTGCACTTGAGTCAGGCCGGCTGGATGAAATTCACCTGAGATGATGTGCAGTGTCATCTCAGGTGATAGTGGCCTCAGATTTTTCTCAGCAGGAAGCCGCCGATGGCGACAGGACCATTTCCAGGGGTTTGTAATTGCAAGCTGCCGCCGATTTCAGCCGGGCCTGTGCCGCTGCCGCCACTGGTAACGGGCCCAAAGAAGCGCGCGCCGAGTCCGCCCGACATACTGCTATTGCCTACCGCCCCCTGAAAATAATTCGCGTAGGGCGCACCGCCTATGCTGGTGCTGGCGGTGACGGCCATCGGTACAGCGTCGAGCGTGCCTTCATCAATGCGTGTACCTGTGACCGAAATTTTTACTGTGCGTGCCGCAAAATCTACCTCGGCCACGATATCGCCAAAGATGGGATAAGAATCAAGCGAAGGATCGTAACTCCACCAGGCATGCAGGCGGCCGCTATAGCGCACAACACCCGTGGTCGGAATCTGCGCAGGTGCTGTGACAGGACCAAAAGCCACCAGTCCACGCCTTGCCTTGTTGTGTTCATGACCACCGCCCCATTCACTGATCAAGACCGTATCTTGCGTAATCCAGGCAGCAAGATTGGTGTATTGATAGTTCCACTGATGATAGTTGCGATAACCTTTGAAGCCCGGATACGGAACGCCCGGCCCGGTGGCGTCGGGCAGCAGCACTTGATTGCCATTCGCATCCAGACCAAAACCAGCTTGTGTCGCACCGTCTTCATGCAGCCGCGTGGCTGAAGTATTGTCGGGCGTCGTGCCGCCGGTGCGCCAGTCGCCGAGTTGTGTCTGTATGCCCGTGGTTTCTACCAGCGGACAACTGACAGCATCGGCAGGGCAACGCGAAGGATCTGTGCGGGGGAAATAAATATTGTTCGCATAATTTTTCTGTGTGGCGGCAGCTCCCTTGCGTGCATAGTCATAAAAATTTAAATCCGTCGATGGCGGCAGCGCACTGAAAACTACATGGCCGGTGGTATCGAGTTGTACGCGGCCCTGACGTTTTTCAAAGGTCTCGATGATCAGCGGACGCTCGGTCTTGCCATCCCAGGACAATCCCAGTTTAGACAGCAGTAGCGCTACCGATGCGACGGCACCGTTAGCATCATGGGTGACACGTATATCTGCCAGTCCGCCGGTCTGCGGCTGCAGGCCAACAGCAAAGGTCGGCGTGGGATTCGGGTCCTGCAAATCATTAGTGGACACGGCATACACCTGCACACCCGAAGCCGTCATACCTATGCCCTGATCGGTACGCAATATGGCGCTGCCCGTACATTGCATGCTGCTGTCAGGACAGGCCGCTCCACCTTGTCCTGCTTCCGATACGCTATTGATGCCGTTATTGCTGCCACCATCACCACAAGCGGTCAGCAGAGTTACCAACGCTATTGCCCCCGGCTTCAGCATTGCACACAGACTTTGTTTAGACGAAAAATTCATCATGGTCCCCATTCATCCCCAGTGAGTTAATGCGCGAGTGGCAATTGCCATTTGCGGCAATCGAGAACATAGGGGAATGGTTTGCAGGCTCATTGAGCATCAACAAGTCGTGCGGCAAAGTGCGTTACAGATACACAGGATCTTTACGACCGGACAAGTCGATAAGACCTGATGTTCAGGCCGGCAAGCTTTGTGTGGACAACTCTTGTGCCGCAATCCAGGCCTCAAGTGCTTCGGGTTTCATGGGCATGCCGATCAGATAGCCTTGTCCCAGATTGCAACCCAGTTCGCGTAGCAGATTCAGTGCGCCCTGACTTTCTATACCTTCAGCCACCACTTCCACGCCTAGTTTTTTGCCGAGTGAGAGTACCGTTTCAGCAATGGCCAGTGAACGGGAATCCGTATCCATGTGTGTGATGAAGGATTGATCGATCTTTAGTTTGTCGATAGGCAGCTGAGCCAGATGGCTGAGACTTGAATAGCCAGTACCAAAATCATCCAGCGCTATGCGCAGCCCTAGTCCCTTGAGCCAGGTGAGGGTTTTGGTGGCTTCTTCGACCCGATTCATCACCGTACTTTCGGTCACTTCGAGTTCCAGCCAGCAGGGATCGGCCGTGCTCTGCCCAAGCGCTTTCACTAAGCGCTCGCGAAAATCAGGCGAACGAAATTGTATGGGCGATACATTGACCGCAATGCGTATCGGCGGCAGCCCCTGTTTGTGCCAGCGTTCAAATTGCCGGCAGGCTTCAGCAATCACCCATTCACCTATCTGATGTAT
>CAIQLE010000122.1 GCA_903872555.1 uncultured bacterium | reverse complement strand
GCTGAACGCATTCGGGCATTGGGTTATCCGGCCCCCGGGACTTATGGTGAATTCGTTAAGCGTGCTTCAATCAAAGAAGTTGATGGCGTACCCAAGGCGAATGACATGATTCGCTATCTGGTCAAGGCGCAGGAAGCCACTGCCCGGACTGCCAGAAAATTATTTCCCTTAGTGGATGCAGCCAATGATCAGCCGACTGCTGATGTACTGACTCAGCGTATCGACATCCATGAAAAAACGGCGTGGATGTTAAGAAGTTTGCTGGAAGATTGATTCACCACTTCACCGACTGAGCCCTTAAATTCGAAACAGAAGGCTCAGTACGGTTTACTACAGACAGATCACTCAACCCTGCCTCACAACAAAAAGAAAAAATACTCATGGAATCTCGTCCGCCACTGCCTCCCTTCGATCATGCTTCTGCAACTCAAAAGGTACGACTTGCTGAAGATGCCTGGAATTCTCGCGATCCGGATCGGGTCATTCAGGTCTATACCCCTGACACCCTATGGAGAAACCGAAGTGAATTCCCTGTGGGTCGGGATGAAGTCCATGAATTCTTGTGCCGAAAATGGCAAAAGGAACTCGAATACCGACTGATTAAAGAGTTATGGGCCTTCACTGACAATCGCATTGCCGTCAGGTTTATGTATGAGTGGCACGACGATTCAGGAAACTGGTTCCGCTCACATGGCAATGAAAATTGGGAATTTAATGAGTTTGGTCTGATGGCAAGACGATTTGCCAGCATTAATGATCAACCGATCAAAGAAACCGACAGAAAATTTTTCTGGCCATTAGGTCGTCGCCCAGATGACCATCCAAGCTTGAGCGCCTTGGGATTTTGATCGACTAAAGCCACGGACCCTACTCCGGCCAGATAGGCACTGCTCCCTGTAAGCTTCAACCCAGCCCCCTGTCAGCAATGACAGGGGGCTTGTGTTTTCTGCCATTGAGTACCGAAGTTGACGTACAACAAATCACTCCATTCCATTCAGGTTTTTAATAGCATCGAATCACATTCGGATTAACGCCCACTTCACCAAAAATAAAATTTACACATTACAATTTTATTTTGAAAACGAAAAGAAAATAGCAACAGCAAATAATTAACAAGAAAAAGCCCATGAATATTTTTTGCAGAATTATTTTTATATTTTTAAGTTGTTCATTAGTATCAAATTTTGCAAATGCCGTTCCAAGTTTTTCTCGCCAGACAGGATTAGCATGCGTTGCCTGTCATGTTGGCGGGTTTGGACCACATCTCACTGATTTCGGCATTTACTTTAAATTAAGCGGATACACTTTTTCAAAAGATGATGCATTCCGCATTCCTATTGCGGGCATGCTGATCGCTTCAGACACTGACACCTCCAAGCCAGCCGCAGGCACGGATGCAGCCTCAAAAAACAAGCAAGTCTCGCTGGACCAAGCCTCGCTGTTTTTAGCCGGGAAACTTTCTCAGAAAGCAGGAATTTTTTCTCAAGTCACTTATGATGGGGTTGCGAAATCAACTTCTATCGACCAAACCGAAATTCGATTTGCAAATGCCTTCGTTAGGTTTGGGCACACCATCATCGCTGGCACAACGCTGAATAACAACCCCGGAATGAGCGATCCTTATAATGCTTTGCCAGCCTGGGGCTTTCCTTTTATTTCATCCGCCATAGCGCCAACACCCAGTGAAGGAACACTGCTAGATGGATTGCTTAGTCTGAGAGTCATCGGGGTGACTGGCTATACCCAGGTCGATGGCAAGTGGTTTGGCGAATTGGGAACGTATAGTTCGATCTCACAGCATTTTCAAAGCAAGCTGGGACTGGCAGCAGACGGCGATCCCGGCGTTGTTCATGGGTCTCTATATGCAAGACTTGCCAGGCACGAGAGTTATGGCTCTCATTCATTATCCGGTGGACTGACCTATTTTAGCGCTGACATACAGCCTGACAGAAATAGTTATGCGAAAGTGGGTTACACAGACATTGCGACTGATCTGCATTATCAGTGGCAAATTTCTGATACCAAGACAGTCGCTGTTTTGGGAAATATGATTTATGAACATCGAAATATGGCGGATATTTTAGCCTTGGGAAATTCCCAAAAAAGCGGGCTTAATTATCTTGAGCACAATATCTCTGCTTCATATTACTGGAAGAATGCATACGGCATTACGCTGCAACACTTCGGCTTGGCAGGCTCTAGCGATAATATCGTATACGGCTCTGGCTATGCAGGCACTTCACCCAATTTTAAGGGATCTCGCATTCAACTCGACTGGACGCCCTATGGAAAGCAGGCATCTTCAGGCATCTTGTCACCCCAATTAAGATTAGGATTGCAATATACGATGTATGACAAATTCAATGGAGGGAAATCTAATTATGATGGCTCAGGAAGAAACGCATCAGATAATAATAATCTGATGCTATTTGCCTGGACACTTTTTTAATCTTGTATGAACCAGCCTTCAACATCAAAAATATCATACACCTTGTTTTCGGTAAGCTTGTTTCTATTTTTTCATGCAACACCATGATGCTCTGTTGCGTCAGTGTTTTTTTACTTCTGCATAGCGATGGCAAGCAATCAGGTGATCATTCACCATGCCGGAAGCCTGCATAAAGGCATAACAAATACTTGGCCCTACAAATTTGAATCCCAATTTCAACAAGGCTTTACTCATCGCTTCCGATTCAGGGCTTGTGACAGGAATTTCGCTTAAATCAGTACGTTTATTTTGAATCGTTTTACCGTTTACGAAGTGCCATAAAAAATCACTGAAGGATTGCCCTTCTTTTATAAGCGCAAGATAGGCTTTTGCATTCGTAATCGCTGCGGCAACCTTAAGACGATTTCGTACAATGCCAGGATCTGCGAGTAATGCGGCCACTTTTTTATCCTTGTAGAGCGCCATCTTGCCCGGATCAAACTGATCAAAAGCTTGCCTGTAAGTCTCGCGCTTTTTGAGAATCGTTGCCCAGGAAAGACCGGCTTGCGCACCTTCCAGTATGAGAAGCTCAAACAAGGCTCGATCATCTCTCATCGGCACGCCCCATTCTTTATCATGATATTGGCGATAGAGATCAAAACCTTCACACCACGGGCAGCGCTTCATCTGATTTCCTTATTAAGCTTTCACACTAAGGTCAACAAGCCGCCTTGAGGCGATTGCGATCCTAAATACGATGACAAATATCACTTTAATGATACTGTAGCGTTTTTCTGCCGGGCACCTCTCGACAGGCGCTTCACGAACCTAGGATGCAAGCGTGAAATTGACTATTTTCATCGAACAGATAGAGCCAAGGCTATACTCAGCCCTGATCTATCTTTCCAATGCCATGATCGATGATCCCGCTTATCTGGCATTAATTTTTTCTTAAAAAATCTATTTCTGTTGAGTTTTATCTCATACAGCCCAAGGCTGTCCTTGCTGACATGACGTATGTCACAGAATTTTTTTAATACAGCACTCGTAATACATCCTATGGCGTCGTTTCTAAGCCAATCAAATTGACCTCATCAACAACGAAAGCGAACTATGACTATCTCCATGTATCAGGCCAGCGTGCCACGCCTTGTGAATGTGTTGAATAACTTGTCGAATATTCTGGACAAGGCACAAACCCATGCCGATGCCAAGAAAATTGATCCTACTGTTTTGACGCAATTTCGCTTGTTTCCTGACATGCTGAATTTTGCCCGCCAGATTCAAATTGCCAGCGATACGGCCAAAGGCGTGGTTGCCAGACTGGCCGGTGTAGAAAGCCCAGTCTACGAAGACAATGAGCAAAGCTTTGCTGAACTGAAAGCCCGGATTGCAAAAACGGTGGCTTATATCCAGAGCTTTAAGCCCGAACAAATCGACGGCACGGAAGATAAAGATATCGTGACGAAGCGTGGCGACAAAGAAACCCATTACAAGGGCATGCAGTTTTTATTAGGCCATGCCATCCCAAATATCTACTTTCACACTACGACTGCGTACAACATACTGCGCCACAACGGCGTTGAAATCGGTAAACGCGATTATTTAGGCAACCCCTAAACAGCGATGGATGCGGTGATGCGGCCTGATTTCTTATCAAGCTGCACCACCGCATTACCCCCACTTTCAGGCCTTAGTACGGGGCTATGCGCTGAATTCAATGACAAGCACTGCGTGACATTGAAAAAGAGCATGATCCGACGCCATTTCCAAATAAGAAATTCAGATAAAGTCGCCTGACAGCCCCATTCCTTCAGAAATATTCGTGTATTATATTTTCTGAGGAAAGGATCGGCATGGTTTCCCATACAAGCACCACTTCAAGCAAACCAGATGCGTCTGCCGTTCTGAGCAAAGCGGTAGCCCGGGCTGCTGATCGCCTCGATATTTCACGTTCCCTGCTCGCCAGAATTCTCGGCCTGAGTGCGCCGACGATCACGCGCCTCTACAAAGGCGACTACAAGCTGGATGAAAGTCGCAAAGAATGGGAGTTTGCTTTACTGTTTGTGCGCGCTTTCCGTTCGCTGGACTCCATCGTTGGCGATGAGCAGACGGCCAAAAAATGGCTCAACAGCGATAACCTCGGGCTGAATGCCCGCCCGATTGACCTGATTCATCAAACGGAAGGACTGGTTCGTGTCGTTCACTACCTGGACGCCTCACGCGGTCTCATCTGAGGCCACATCCTGGCGCGGCAAAATCTGGCGTATGGTCGAAGCACAGCATGTCGCGGCGACGATGAAGCTCGTCGATAGCAGGGATGAGCAAAATCTTCTGGAGCTGATGCTTGAATCCAGTAAACCCCTGCAGCCTGAGATTTCAAAACGACTGGACTATCTGCTTGCGACACCGTTCCGCTATCACCCGCTTCGAAACGGATCGCGCTTCAGGAGCAGCACCGATCCCGGCGTCTTTTATGGTGCAGAGTCGGTTCGGACTGCAGGTGCAGAACTGGGTTTCTGGCGCTGGAAATTTCTGATGGATGCGGTAGATCTGATCAGACTGGAACCCGTTGCACATACCGCATTTCGGGCCGAGATTGCGACCACCGTGGTGGACCTTCGAAAGGCTCCTTTCGCGGCAGATGGTAAAGTCTGGCGTCACGGCACAGATTACACGCCGACTCAGGCGCTGGCCCGGGTGGTGCGTGAGGCCAGTGTCGGTGGCATTGTTTACCAATCTATAAGGGATCCGCAGCCCGCCTGGTGTCTGGCACTGCTGACACCGGCTGGCTTTGCGAAGGCAAAGCCCTACGCACAAATGCAAACATGGTTTTTGAGCGTGTCACGACATGATGTCATCTGGCGTCGCGATGCAGAATCTATGCAGTTTTCTGCTGCCGACTGGTAAACCTGTCTTATTTTTCAAATCAATCAACTTAAAACCGGTACCCGAAAGTCTTTTATGTCCCATATCCCTGCCTGCCCCGTCTGCTCTATGGAAAACACCTATCAGGATGGCGACAATTACATCTGCGCAGATTGCGCGCATGAATGGCCAGTCAATGCGGCGGCAGAGGACACTCAGGAAAGCGATGGCATAGTACGGGATGCCAATGGCAATCCCCTGGCAGATGGGGATGCGGTGATTCTGATTAAAGACCTGAAGGTCAAAGGCTCTTCGACGGTGCTGAAAAAAGGCACCAAGGTAAAAAGTATAAGGCTGGGCGATGCTTCCGATGGGCACGAAGTGGACTGCAAAATGGATGCAGGGAATTTTATGCTGAAGGCCTGCTTTCTTAAGAAGGCTTAACCAGTATCTGTCATTTGCCCAGACCATAAAATAAGCAGCCTCCCCAAAGCTATACTTCCAATGAATATTTCTCTCTCCGGAGCTCCATGAATTCCGTGCCCCTGTGGGTGCAGCTGCTGTCACTCGTCGTCCTGACCTGCATCTCAGCCTTTTTTTCTATCTCCGAAACTGCGCTGATGGCGCTGAACCGCCATCGCGTCAAACATCTGGCGCGGCGTGGTTCCAAGCTGGCGCACATCACCTTATGGCTGCTGGATCACACGGATCGCATGCTGTCGCTGATCCTGATCGCCAATACCCTGATCAATGCCCTCGTCACAGCGCTGGTGACATCGATTGCTATTTCCGCATTTGGCAATAATGAAGAAGTGCTCACGATCGCCACGGCGGTAGTGGCTTTCTTTCTGATCGTGTTTGCTGAAATTACGCCTAAGGTGATAGGCGCCACTTATCCTGAGCGCATTGCGCTGCCGGCTTCTTTCATCATCAAACCTTTAATTCTGGCGGCAAGACCGATCATTTGGTTTGTGAATTTATTTGTGCGTGGGATTCTGAAATTACTACGCATACGCACCGGCAGTCAGGCGCGCGATCAGCGTCTCTCACCTGAGGAATTACGTTCCATGGTGCTGGAAGGCGGCAATTTCATTCCCGTCAAGCACAAAAGTATTTTGCTTAATCTGTTTGATCTGGAACACGTCACGGTCGAAGATGTGATGACGCCGCGCGCACAGATCGAAGCCTTAAATTTATCGGTGGCTGTCGAAGATATCAAAAATCAGCTCACGACCTGCTATCACAATAAGCTGCTGGTATACGATGGTGAAATCAATCAGATCGCCGGCATTCTGCATGTACGCAAGGCCATCGCTTTATTGAATCAGGTAGATGAACTCACGGCCGAGCATTTTCGTGAATTGCTGACAGAACCTTATTTCATCCCACCGGAAACCGATCTCTTTACGCAATTACAGTATTTTCAGGAAAATCAGGAAAGGCTGGCTATCATCGTTGATGAATACGGTGAAGTTCAGGGTCTGGTCACGCTGGATGACATTATTGAAGAGATGGTGGGTGAGTTCACGACTTCAACACCCGGTGCGACGCGCGCGGACCAGTTTAACTGGGAAAAGCAGGGTGAATGTCTACTGGAAGGCTCAACCTCACTGCGCGATGTGAACAAGCGTCTGAATCTGAATTTACCACTGGATGGCCCTAAAACGCTGAATGGCTTACTGCTGGAAACTTTGCAGGAAATTCCCGAAGCCAGCGTCAGCCTGAAAATTGCCGACTGTGTGATTGAAATCGTGCAAGTACAGGAACAAGTCATCAAGATGGTGAAGCTCTATCGTCCCGTGCGCTAAACGGCAGCCTAAAATTCAAGCACTGTTGTACATAGGTGTCACTACACCCGAATGACATCTACGCATGACCAAGGCTATCTGCGTCTGACAGCATAATTAGGCGCATCACTCACAACAAGCTTCATGATCCTCGCGCACGCCTATACAGCGAGGTTTCATGTCCACATCCATCGCGCCCCAAGCACCACTCTCAGGCCTTGCCCGCGCACTGCTGCAGGCCAATCTGCTGAGCGCGCAGCAAATCGATACCATTCAGCGCAGCAGTCTGTCTGACAAATCTTCCTTCATTGATGCGCTGATCAAAAGCGGAACCATGGAAGCACAAGCTGTGGCGCAATTCTGCTCTCAGACTTTTGGTTATCCCTTGCTCGATCTGAGCACAGTGAACACGCAATCCCTGCCTAGCAAGGTTATTGATGACCGACTGATGCAAAGCCAGCGCGTGATCGTACTGGCGCGCCGCGCCAACAAAATCAGCGTAGCGATCGCCGACCCTACCAACACACAGGCACTCGATCAGGTCAAGTTTCAGACCGGTTTATCTGTCGACCCTATCGTTGTCTCACAGCCGCAATTACTTGATCTGATCGCGAGGCTATCGCAAAGTGCAGCGCAAAATCTGTCCGAACTGATTGGTGATGATCTTGACAGCGTTGCTCTGATCGATGACTCCAGTAATTCAGGCAGCAGCGATGCCAGCACCAGTGAAATCGATGATGCGCCGGTGGTGCGTTTCCTGCAAAAGATACTGACGGATGCCATCAATCAGGGCGCATCTGACTTGCACTTCGAACCCTTTGAAAAGTTTTACCGGATACGGTTTCGGGTGGACGGTGCTTTGCGTGAAGTCGCGCAGCCACCGCTGGCTATTAAGGAAAAACTCGCTTCGCGCATTAAGGTGATTTCTCGTCTCGACATTTCCGAGAAACGCGTGCCGCAGGACGGACGTATGAAACTGGCTGTATCAGCTACCCGCAGCATTGATTTTCGTGTATCGACATTGCCTACCTTGTTCGGCGAAAAAATTGTCATGCGCATTCTGGATGGCAGTCAGGCACAGCTGGGCATAGATGCGCTGGGCTATGAACCGGACCAAAAAGCCGTATTGCTTGATGCGATACACAGACCCTATGGCATGGTTCTGGTAACCGGCCCTACAGGTTCAGGAAAGACTGTGTCGCTCTACACTTGTCTGAATCTGCTCAACAAGCCCGGCATTAATATCGCCACGGCCGAAGACCCGGCTGAGATCAATCTGCCGGGCATCAATCAAGTCAATATCAATGATCGTGCAGGCCTGACGTTTCCGGTCGCCTTACGTGCTTTCTTGCGACAAGACCCGGACATACTGATGGTGGGTGAAATCCGCGATCTGGAAACAGCCGACATCGCCATCAAAGCCGCTCAGACCGGCCACATGGTTTTCTCTACTTTGCATACGAATGACGCGCCTTCCACGCTGACCCGTTTACTGAATATGGGCGTTGCGCCATTCAATATTGCCTCTGCCGTGAATCTGATTACGGCGCAAAGACTGGCGCGCCGTCTGTGTGTCTGTAAGCAGGCGGTAGATCTGAATGTGGACACGCTGATCGATGCAGGATTCAAAGAAACCGAGGTAGATGGCTGGACGCTGTATCGTCCCGGCGCCTGCGAGCGTTGCGGCGGCAGTGGCTATAAAGGACGTCTTGGGGTGTATCAGGTGATGCCCTTATCCGAAGCGATTGAAGCCATTATTCTCGCGCACGGAACAGCGCTTGAAATTGAAGCTCAGGCCAGACTGGAAGGTGTGCGCAGCTTGCGTGAATCAGGGCTGCTGAAGGTGAAGCAGGGTCTGACCAGTCTGGAGGAAATTTTAGGATGTACCAATCTGTGATGCGACTGCAATACATCCCTTCCAACCACATAGCGTAATCCAACAGGGAGCTTTTTGATGTACACAGCCAGCGCCACAACTTCAAACAAATCTGAATTTTTATTTGCTTGGGAAGGCAAAGACAAAACCGGTCGTGTGGTTCAGGGGGAGTTACGTGCCTCGAATGCCGCCGGGGTCGGGGTAGTCCTGCGGCGTCAGGGGGTGGTGCTCACACGGGTTAAAAAAAAATCTATCCCACGCGGAAAAAAAATTACAGAGAAAGACATCTGCATTTTTACGCGCCAGCTCTCCACCATGCTGAAAGCAGGCGTACCACTGTTGCAGTCTTTTGATATTGTCGCCCGTGGTCATGCCAATCCTTCTGCGACCCGGCTCTTGCTTGATTTGCGTGCTGATGTTGAAACAGGCACCAGTCTCTCGCAGGCTTTTCGCCGCTATCCGCAATATTTTGATGCGCTGTTCTGTCATCTGGTGGCTGCAGGTGAACAGGCAGGCATTCTGGATGATTTGCTGGCGCGGCTGGCGACTTACAAAGAAAAAACACTCTCTGTGCGCGGCAAGATACGTTCAGCGCTGGTTTATCCGGCGGCGGTAATCGCTGTAGCAATCATCGTCACGGCCGTCATCATGATCTGGGTCGTGCCTTCATTTAAAAGCGTCTTTGAAAGCTTTGGCGCAGAACTGCCACTGCCCACTTTGTTTGTGATCTGGATCTCCGATCGTTTCGTTGAATACTGGCATCTGCTGTTTGGCAGTCTGGCGATCGGTACTACGCTCTTCATACGCAGCTGGAAGCGTTCTCCGCGTCTGCAGGCGATGACTGACCGGCTAATGCTGAAATTACCTGTCTTCGGTGAAGTGATACGCAAGGCCACCATCGCCCGCTGGACCCGTACGCTGGCCACCATGTTTACCGCCGGCGTGCCCTTGGTAGAATCACTCGACTCCGTGGGCGGAGCTGC
This sequence comes from uncultured bacterium, assembly GCA_903872555.1. Lineage (GTDB taxonomy): Bacteria > Pseudomonadota > Gammaproteobacteria > Burkholderiales > Burkholderiaceae_D > Pernthalerella. The sequence goes on along the minus strand of CAIQLE010000122.1, from coordinate 4,409 downwards.
CGGTAATGCGGTGTACCATGAGGCAACGCAGCGCATCAGCTCGGCCGTCAAGAGTGGCACCAGCCTGACGACGGCGATGCAGCAGACGCAGGTCTTTCCCTCCATGGTCACGCAAATGGTGGCCATAGGTGAAGAGTCGGGAGCGTTGGACGATATGCTGCGCAAGGTCGCCGAATTTTACGAAGATGAAGTTGATGCTGCTGTGGCTTCTTTATCTTCGCTGATGGAGCCCATCATCATGGTGATACTGGGCGTGTTGATCGGTGGTCTGGTGATTGCCATGTACCTGCCAATTTTTAAACTAGGTTCGGTGGTTTGATGATGGAATTTTTGATGCCGCTGTTAGATGCGCCGCCGGGCATCGTTCTGGCCGCCGTTGGCTGGGCGGTGCTGGGCCTGATCGTTGGCAGCTTTCTGAATGTGGTGATTGTGCGCATGCCTGTCATGCTGCAACGGGAGACCGACAACTTCATCGCGCTCGAAAGAGATGAAGCGCCACCGCACTCGGAACGCTACAACCTGATCATGCCGCGCTCTGCCTGCCCTTCCTGCGGCCATCAGCTGACGGTCATGGAAAATATTCCCGTCATCAGTTACCTGTGGCTGCACGGACGTTGCCGCCATTGCCGCGCACCCATCTCCTTGCGCTACCCCATGGTTGAAATACTGTCGGCAGCCTTGCCTGGCTGGGTCATCTGGGTATTAGGCAGTGGCTTCACCGGTATCGCAGCACTGGTGATGGTGTGGATGCTGCTGGCGATGACTTTCATCGACATGGATATACAAATGCTGCCCGATGACCTCACGCTGCCCCTAATGTGGCTGGGCTTGCTGGTCAATCTCGTCGGTGGTTTCGTGCCGCTGGATGAAGCCGTGATTGGCGCGGCTGCAGGTTATCTGATGCTGTGGCTGGTGTACTGGGCATTTAAGCTCATCACGGGCAAGGACGGCATAGGCTATGGCGACTTCAAATTACTGGCAGCACTGGGCGCCTGGCTCGGCTGGATGATGCTGCCACTGATTGTGCTGTTTTCATCGGCCACAGGTGCCGTGGTCGGTCTGTTCCTGATGCTGGTGCGCGGTCATGAACGCGACAAGCCCATACCTTTTGGCCCTTTCCTTGCTGTCGCCGGTCTGTTGGCTTTACTCTATGGCCAGACGGTGATGGATCTCTGGTTAAGACGAGGATTCTGATAGCAAGATGGCGAAACTGACTACATTTTCCATAGGGCTGACGGGTGGCATAGGCAGCGGCAAGTCCATGGTGGCGGATTTGTTCGCGCAGCTGGGTGCTTCCGTAATTGATACGGATGCCATTGCTCATTCACTCACCACACCCGGTGGCGTGGCCATTCCTGCCCTGCGCGAAGCCTTTGGCGATGCTTATTTAACACCGGAAGGTGCGCTCAATCGCGCCGCCATGCGCGAGCTGGTATTTTCAGATATCAGCGCACGACATCAGCTTGAATCTATCCTGCATCCCCTGATAGGACAACAATCCATGCTGGCCGCTCAGGCAGCGGTCGGGGACTATCTGATCTTTGTGGTGCCTTTGCTGGTGGAATCGGGGCGCTGGCAAGAGCGTGTGGACAGGGTGCTGGTGGTGGATTGCCCTGAATCCCTGCAAGTCGAACGGGTGATGCGCCGTAACTCACTGTCAGCGATACAAGTGCAGGCCATCATGGCGAGTCAGGCGGGCCGCAGCGAAAGGCTGGCTGCTGCTGACGATGTGATCGTCAATGACAAGGACAAAAACAGTATCAAAGAAGCAGTCGAGCGCCTACATCAGACCTATCTGGCACTGGCTGCAAAAAAATAAGCGTTAATAGTCAGTAGATGTTTGTATTTTCCGGCGGCTTGGGTCAGAATTCGGGGAATAATTTCTAACTAATTTCTGGGGACTCCTGCCTTGATCGTTTACGAATACCCGTTCAATGAGCGTATTCGCACCCTGCTAAGGCTCGAGGACCTCTACGAGAAGTTCCGCTTCTTCATACAGCAGGATCATCCGCTGCAGCATCACGTCGCACTCGCCACCATTTATGAAATGCTTGAAGTGGCTGGCCGCGCTGACCTCAAGTCTGAATTGTTGCAAGAATTAGAACGTCAGAAGCAAACGCTGAATGGCTTCAAATCGAATCCGAATGTCGAAGCTGCCAGTCTCGACGCCATCTTGTCCGAGATAGAAAAAACCAGCAGTGCGCTGATCTCGATTCAGGGCAAGACCGGCCAGCACATACGCGACAATGAATGGCTCATGAGCATACGCGGCCGCACCATCATCCCCGGTGGCGCCTGTGAGTTCGATCTCCCTTCTTATCACGCCTGGCAGCAACAGCCGGCAGCACAAAGACGCAGCGATATCAGTGGCTGGTTCGCACCGCTGGAGCCCATGTTCGGTGCCATTAATATTGTGCTGCGTCTCTTGCGTGAGTCAGGTCGCGCCAGCAAAATTGTCGCCACAGCCGGCAGCTATCAGCAAATGCTGCAGGGCCGCACCTATCAGATGCTGCGTGTACATCTGGATGAAAAGCTGTGCGCCATTCCCGAGATTTCTGCCAACAAGTATGTGCTGTGGATACGCTTCACCAGTCAGGGCGGCGACCTCAAACCCAAGCCTTTCGAAGGCGATGTGCCGTTTGAGCTGACGCTCTGTAATTTCTGATCACGACACCTATGGCTGCCATCGTCGATTGCCCAACCTGTAGCAAGAAAGTGGAATGGGTAGAGAGCAATAAATTCCGTCCCTTTTGTTCAGAACGGTGCAAGCAAATTGATCTCGGCGCCTGGGCCGAAGAAAAATATGTGATTCCCGGAGCGATACCGGTGGATGACCCTGACCTTGAAGATCAGGGACATTGATTACCCGTTTTAGCCCAACGCCAGCAATGCTGACTCCGGCGATTTGTCCAACACCTTCAGCAGCGCTTTGGCAGCCCCTGTAGGGCAACGTTTGCCCTGCTCCCAATTGCGTATCGTGTTGAGAGGGACTTCGATGCGCAGTGAAAATTCTTCCTGAGTCAACCCAAGTCGCTTGCGCACGCGACGCGCAAATTTGGCAGCATCTTGCATGGCCTCGGCATCATCTGATGCCTGCTGAGATGCCAGTTCAATCTCCGTTGTTGCATCCAATTGTTTGCGATTGATCCGGCCTTTAGGAAGCTGCGTCAGATCTTTCAAATCAATTTTCACGCGTACTGTCTTCATATTCCTTTGCCTCTCTGCTGTTGGCTTTTCTCGCGGAAATGACGCGGATAACAGAACCCCGAATGGTATAGACCACAAAAAAAATCCGTTCTTCTATGGCACCTAATAATTGATAACGTTCTTCGCCATAGTCCCAGCGGTGGTCTTGTCTGATCAGGCGATTTTCATCAAAAAAAGCCCGAAAAACATAAGTGAAATCAAAGCCGCGATCCCTGAAGCAGGCATCACTTTTGGCCGCATCCCATTCAAAGTCCATGCATCATAGTAGTTCAATGAACTACTTTTGGCAATGTGGAAAACGGCCGTGTCGACTCATCAGATTTCGTAACGCAGCCTGTCCAGCCATTCCAGCAAAGGTATGGTTGCCGGCAATACAGGCTCCACCGCTACCGCACCCTGCCAGGCCAGCTCCTGAGCTTCCAGACTTTGCGGCTCGCCCTCCCACTCACGGCTGATATAGAAATGCAGATGCACATGTGCATGCGGATAGACGTGGGCCACGCCACACCAGGGTTCGGCAGAAATAATCCGCACGCCTATCTCTTCGGCGAATTCACGTTTCAGGGCATCCAGCACAGTTTCACCAGCTTCCACTTTCCCGCCGGGGAATTCCCAATAGCCGGCATAGGGCTTGCCTTCGGGACGGCATCCCAGCAAGACATCGCCATTCGGCTTCATCAGTATGCCGACGGCGACATCAATCGGGGCTGAGACGGCATCCATCAACAGGCAGCGATCTTAGGATGCATGCTTACCGGCCCAGTCGCGCGCAAATTGCCAGGCGATGCGGCCTGAACGTGAACCACGTTGCAAGGCCCAGCGTAGCGCCTCGGGTTCGGCCTCAGCAAAGGCGCTTGCCTCGACCCCAAAATGCTTAAGCCAGTGACGAACGATGTCCAGATAATCATCCTGACGGAAAGGATAAAAAGACAGCCACAGACCAAATCGCTCGGAGAGGGAAATTTTTTCTTCCACTGTTTCGCCGGGATGCAGATCACCATCATCCACATGCCGGTAGCCTTCGTTGTCGGACATTTTTTCCGGCAGCAGATGACGACGATTCGATGTGGCATAGATCAGTACATTGTCAGACTGTGCTGAGATGCTGCCATCAAGCGCGACCTTCAAGGCTTTGTATCCGCTCTCACCTTCTTCGAACGACAAGTCATCGCAAAAAATGACGAAGCGTTCAGGACGCTGCG
>CAIQLE010000121.1 GCA_903872555.1 uncultured bacterium | reverse complement strand
GTGCCTATGGTCTGTGCGCTGGACGAGATGGTGCAGCGCATACAGTTTGAATCCCTGCTCAATTCACTGCAGGACGAGTACACCGCAAATCAGCCGCACCGGGGGGCGCTGATTGAATCTCTGATGCTGACTTTGCTAATCTGGTTATTGCGTCCGCAGACCTCGCTCAGTCAGACGCAGCATGGCGGCCGCAGCCGCCACTATCTGACACAATTTTCTGTGTTGATCGATAAGGATTTTGCTAAGCATTTGCCACTGGAGCATTACGCTGAACAGCTCGGTATCAGTGCAGCACACCTGAATGCCCTGTGTCGGCAGCTGGCCGGGTGTTCGGCCCTGGAACTGGTACATACCCGATTAATGCTGGAAGCGAAACGCAATCTGGTCTATACCGCGATGAGCGTGCGGGATATTGCTGACTTGCTGGGTTTTTCTGACCCGGCTTATTTCACGCGCTTCTTCAAACGTTCTGGCGGAGTGTCTCCGCGTGAATTCAGACAGCATGCCATGCAGATGTCATCTTAAACGAGAACTTTGCGTGGTCATCCCGTAAGATTCCTAGATGACCACGATCATCAATCAATGACGCTGCTTCTGCAATGCTTATGCGTAGCTTGCTAAGGCAAGAGTACAGAAAGTTCAGCGGAGGCATTCAGCAATGCAGGAAGAAAGCTTAGTTCAAGCTGAGTACGCGGTACTCGCATGGCCTGAGCCCCTACGTTCAGCGCCGCCACGGTCGTACCCGAAGCGCCGCGCACTGGAACGGCAATCGAGCATAAACCTATCTCCAGCTCTTCTTCGACGATGGCATAGCCTTTTTGCTTCACATCGAGAAGAATTTCTCGCAAGCTTGCTTCACTCACCACCGTGTGTTCTGTATAGGCGATCAGTTTAACTTTAGAAAAATAATGATCGAGTTCGGCATCGCTCATCGCAGACAGCAACACCCGGCCTAGCGAGGTGCAGTAAGCCGGGAGACGGCTGCCTGCATTGATAGCGACTGACAGTACGCGTGATGTCTGAGAGCGCGATACATACAAGACGTCTTTATCTTCCATCACCGCCAGCGAGCAGGATTCATTCAGCAACTGACTGAGCTGATTCAGGCACGGCTGAGCAGAGATGGTGAGGGGCGTAGAGGACAGATAGGAATAGCCCAGTGAAAGAATCTTGGGTTTAAGATAAAAATTATTTGCTTCGGCGTCGGCATAACCCAATTGCTTGAGTGTATACAGGCAGCGACGTACAGCCGCGCGCGGTATGCCAGTTTTGTGACTGAGCTGGGCTATCGTCATGGCGCGGCGCTGGTCGCTGAATGCTTTGACAACCGCAAGACCTCTTGCCAGTGAGGTCATGAAGCTGGGATCAGTCAGTGCATCGATTTCTTCAGCAATGGTGAGTGGACGACTGGGCGGCTCTACAGAGTCATCGGTAGGTACATGGACTGCGTCACGGGCAGCTTCGCTGCTGGTTTCTTGGGAGGTGCTTGAGATATTCTGCATGGTCAGTTCGCTTAGGATGGTGTCGATCGAATAGCAGGAATGCTGCCGACACAAAAAACATTCGCGACGGCAGAAGCATTACCGTAGCGGAACCCGATACTTTTTTGATAATCCTTGCGTTGGACTTGTAGGCTTTGGTTCCTACAGTTTCTTTATGACAGGATGTGTTGCGCGCTTCTGACAACAGGCAAGATTGATTTCAAGAAAAGTGGCGTTCGGGCATCGAACACTAATTTTGCGCTGTCATCTTGTTCTGCAGTAATGCTAACGCTACACTCTCAATTATGTTCTATCAACAGTAAAATGTTCGATTGCCGAACATTTATTCGGTGGGAATATCCATCTCGCCGTCAAAGCCATCATTTTTCTGAGGTGCCTCGTTTGGTAAATAAAATTGTTCCGGATCTTGCTCAGGCAGTCGCCGGTATATCCGATGGAGCCACCATCATGATTGGCGGCTTTGGCAATGCCGGCATGCCTAAAGCCCTGATCGATGCCTTGATTCAACAGGGCGCACGCGAACTCACCATCGTCAATAACAATGCTGGCAATGGAGACACCGGATTGGCGGCACTCCTGGCTGCAGGACGGGTGCGTAAAATCATTTGCTCATTTCCGCGTCAATCAGATTCGCATGTCTTTGATGCGCTCTATCGCAGCGGAAAGGTCGAATTGGAACTCACACCCCAAGGCAATCTGGCCGAGCGCATACGTGCCGCCGGGTCAGGCATAGGCGGTTTTTTTTCGCCCACGGGTTACGGCACGCTGCTGGCCGAAGGCAAGGAGACGCGCGTCATCAACGGGCGTCACTATGTGCTGGAGTCACCGATTCATGCTGACTATGCGCTCATCAAAGCCCTGAAGGGTGATCGCTGGGGCAATCTGGTGTACCGAAAAGCGGCGCGCAATTTTGGCCCCATCATGGCGATGGCAGCGAAATGCGCTATTGCAGAAGTCAGTGAGGTGGTGGCTCTGGGCGATCTGGATCCGGAAGTCATTGTCACTCCTGGTATCTTCGTGCAGCGCATTGTTCAGGTTGGCGGAGGTGCCCAATGAAACGCTTTACCCGTGATGAAATTGCACAGCGCGTAGCGCGTGATATTCCTGAAGGTGCTTATGTCAATCTCGGCATAGGCCTGCCCACCATGGTGGCGAATCATCTTGATCCCACGCGTGAGATTTTCCTGCACAGCGAAAACGGCATACTGGGCATGGGGCCTGCGCCGGCTGCGGGTGATGAAGATGAAGATCTGATCAATGCCGGCAAACAGCCAGTCACGCTGCTGACTGGCGGGGCTTATTTTCATCACGCTGATTCTTTCGCGATGATGCGCGGCGGTCATCTTGATATCTGTGTGCTGGGCGCGTTTCAGGTGTCGGCCAAGGGCGATCTGGCCAACTGGCATACCGGTGCACCGGATGCGATTCCAGCGGTAGGCGGCGCCATGGACCTGGCCATCGGTGCCAAGCGTGTATTTGTCATGATGGAGCATCAGACAAAAACAGGTGAAAGCAAGATCGTGAAGGAATGCACCTATCCTCTGACCGGTGTGGCCTGTGTCGCGCGTATTTATACCGACCTTGCCACGATGGATGTGACAGCGGAAGGTCTGCGCGTGATCGATATGGCTGAAGGCCTGAGTCTGGATGAGCTGCAATCCCTGACGGGCATGCCTTTGCTGGCAGCCTGATTAAACCATTCAAATACGCTATTCATAAAGACGGAATTCATCATGAAACAAGCATTTATCTGCGACGCAATTCGCACACCGATAGGCCGCTTTGGCGGCGCATTAAAAGATGTACGTGCTGATGATCTGGGGGCAATCCCTTTGCGTGCGCTGCAAGAACGTAATCCCACGGTGGACTGGTCTGCGGTGGATGAAGTGATCTTTGGTTGTGCCAATCAGGCTGGCGAAGATAATCGCAATGTGGCGCGCATGTCTTTGCTGCTGGCGGGCTTGCCCTTGCAAGTGCCGGGCTCCACCATCAATCGTTTGTGCGGCTCGGGCATGGATGCGTTGGGTACTGCTGCACGTGCCATCAAATCAGGTGAAGCAGGTTTGATGATTGCGGGTGGTGTGGAATCGATGACACGTGCACCCTTCGTGATGGGCAAGGCTGATACGGCTTTTTCACGCAATGCGCAGATGTTCGATACCACCATAGGCTGGCGTTTTATCAATCCGCAAATGAAAGCCTTGTACGGCGTGGATGCCATGCCTGAGACAGCCGAGAATGTCGCGCTGGACTATCAGATCAGTCGTGCCGATCAGGACCAGTTTGCTGTGCATAGCCAGAACAAGGCAGCCGCTGCGCAGGCAGCAGGCATACTGGGTGATGAAATTGTGCCTGTCATCATTGCGCAGAAAAAAGGCGAGCCGATCACGGTGCTGCATGATGAGCATCCGCGTGCCACCAGCGTGGAAGCGCTGGGCAAACTGAAAGGCGTGGTCAGGCCCGATGGCAGCGTTACTGCAGGCAATGCTTCGGGTGTGAATGATGGTGCCTGTGCCTTGGTGCTGGCGGATGAAGCCAGCGCTGCGCATCATGGCCTGACACCCAAAGCCCGTGTCGTCGGCATGGCCACAGCCGGTGTGGCGCCGCGTGTGATGGGCATAGGCCCTGTGCCCGCGGTGCAGAAATTGCTGCACCAAACCGGTATCAGCCTCAGCCAGATCGATGTGATTGAACTCAATGAAGCCTTTGCGGCCCAGGGTCTTGCTGTATTGCGCCAACTGGGTATTGCCGACAACGATCCCCGCGTCAACCCGAATGGCGGTGCCATCGCCCTCGGTCATCCACTGGGCATGAGTGGCGCACGACTGGTGACGACTGCCATGTACCAGTTGCATCGGACTGGTGGTCGTTATGCTCTGTGCACCATGTGCATAGGCGTGGGGCAGGGCATTGCCGTATTGATTGAACGGGTCTGAGCCTTGGGCCAAGACTGAAGTAAACCAAGAATTCAGCAGTGAATGGTTCTGGCTTCATGCTGGCGTGCAGGATGCAGGCCAGCAGTTTTCATTTTCTGTCGCATCAGCGAAAATGAAGCTGTAAAACGATAAAAATTTTCCGAGACAAGGAACCGTATGTCTGACCTCAGACCTTACCGCAAGCCTGCAGCGGGTAGTCATTCTGATTATCTTTATCCCGACTATGGCTCGACGGTGAAGCGTTCACCTTCGCAGCCGCTGATCCTGTTGCCGCAATCTTTATCTGAAATCACCGGCCCTGTGTTCGGGAATGACCGTGTGCGGGCAGAAGATGCTGACCTGACGCGCCAGCATGCGGGCGAACCTATCGGTGAGCGCATTATCGTCAGTGGGCGCGTGCTGGATGAAGATGGCCGTGCTGTGCCGAATACCCTGATCGAACTCTGGCAGGCCAATGCCGCAGGCCGTTATCAGCACAAGCGTGATACCCATGATGCGCCACTGGACCCTAACTTTACCGGCACCGGCCGCACCATGACTGACGCCAACGGCAACTACCGTTTCCTCACCATCCGTCCCGGTGCCTACCCCTGGCGCAATCATCCGAATGCATGGCGCCCTGCGCATATTCATTTTTCCTTGTTCGGGAATGCCTTTGCGACCCGGCTAGTGACACAAATGTATTTTCCCGGTGACCCGCTGCTGGCATTTGATCCGATTTATCACAGCGTGCCGGATGGTGCGCGTCAGCGCATGATTTCCAGTTTTGAACTCGCTCTCACCGAGCCTGAACATGCACTGGGCTTTAAATTTGATATCGTGCTGCGCGGTCGCAATGCGACGCCCATGGAGACTTAAGATGACGCTTCCACTCACACCTTCACAGACCGTCGGCCCCTATCTGCATATCGGACTTGACTGGCTCAACACGACCGAACTGGCCGCTGCCGGTGTTGCCGGCGAGCGAGTGGTGATTGAAGGCCGTGTGCTGGACGCCGATGGCGAGCCTGTACCCGATGGCGTGGTCGAGATCTGGCAGGCGAATTCGCACGGCAAATATGCGCATACCGATGACGCGCGTGCATTGCCTTTAGATGCAGGCTTTCTGGGTTTTGGCCGCACGCCTACCGATGCTGAAGGTAGATTCCGTTTTTCCACCATTAAACCGGGCAGCGTTCCTGATGCCCATGGCAAGCCGCAGGCGCCGCACATCATGGTGAGTGTGTTCGCGCGTGGTCTGCTCAAGCAGTTAGTTACACGGCTCTATTTTCCCGGTGATGAACATGCGGCTGATGCCGTGCTACAGCAGGTGCCTGCTGCACGCCGTGCCACACTGATTGCGAATACGAAAAGCGGTCAGCAAGGCGTGCTCGAATGGACTATCGTGATGGGTGGCGGAGAAAACGAAACCGTTTTCTTTGAACTCTGATCCAAACAGACAAGCACCTATGCCAGCAACTACTCTGACGGCCTCCATGTTTTCCAGCGCAGGCATGCAGCGCATCTTCTCCGGCGAGAATACGGTTCAGTGCATGCTGGATTTTGAAGCGGCGCTGGCGCATGCCCTTGCCGCTGAAGATGTAATTCCTTCCTCTGCAGTCACAGCCATCGCAGCAGCTTGTCAGGTCAGCCAGATCGATCTGGCTGCACTGGCTGAAGCGGCGCATGATGCAGGCAATCTTGCGATTCCACTGGTCAGACAATTGACGGCAGCAGTCGCTGCAAAAAATTCAGAGGCGGCCGGCTATGTGCACTGGGGTGCCACCAGTCAGGACGTGATTGATACAGGCATGATGCTGCAATTACGTCAGGCACTAGACTTAATGACAGTTGATCTGGCTGAACTGGCTGATGTACTGGCTGGTCTTGCGCATCATCACCGCAATACGCCCATGATGGGTCGTACCTGGATGCAGCATGCCTTGCCCGTGACTTTTGGTGTCAAGGCGGCCGGATGGTTAGATGCCGTACTGCGTCATCAGGAGCGAATTGTGCAATTGCGAGCGCGTATCAGCGTGCTGCAATTTGGTGGCGCCGCCGGCACGCTGGCCAGTTTGGGTAACCGTGGTCTGCCGGTAGCCACAGCGCTGGCTCAGGCGCTGCAACTGCAACTGCCGCATTTGCCATGGCATGCTCATCGCGATCGCGTGGCTGAAGTGGCGACCGTACTGGGCTTGTTGACAGGCACGCTGGGCAAGATTGCACGCGATATCTCATTACAAAGCCAGACCGAAGTCGCCGAACTGGCCGAGCCTGTTGCTACTGGTCGCGGCGGCTCGTCCACCATGCCGCACAAACGCAATCCTGTCGGCTGTGCAGCTGCACTGGCGGCCGCAGTGCGTGTTCCTGCACTGGTGTCCACCATGCTGTCTGCGATGGTGAATGAACACGAACGTGCTCTCGGTGGCTGGCAGGCCGAGTGGGATACCTTGCCCGAGATTGCTTCGCTGTGCAGCGGTGCGTTGGTGCAGATGCGTGAGGTGCTGGCTGGCCTGTCAGTCAATACTGAAAAAATGCGTGCCAATATTGATCTCACGCAGGGGCTGGTAATGGCTGAGGCCGTATCTCAGTCATTAGCTAAACACCTAGGTCGTGCGGCAGCGCATGCATGGGTTGAGTCAGCCTGCCATACTGCACTGGAGACAAAAAAATCATTGCTGGAAGTTGTGCGTGCTGATGCCGCAGTAACTGCCATGCTGACAGCCGCCGAAATTGAACAATGTTTTGATCCTCTGGCCTATGCAGGCGAATCAGGTGCCTTCGTAGATCGTGTGCTTGCAGCGCACCGCCAGCGTAAATCCTGATTCATTCAACAGGCCGTTTCAGGCCTGCATGCTTTTTTTACAGGAGCGACATATGGCCATCCTGGATACCGGACATGGCAAGCTGCATTACCAGTTAGATGGCCCTGAAGCGGCTCCCGTGCTGGTGATGTCTAACTCACTCGGCACTACATTGGATATGTGGCTGCCACAGATGCCGGCACTGACCGAGCATTTTCGTGTCCTGCGTTATGACACTCGGGGTCATGGCCAGTCTGAAGTGACGCCCGGACCATATAGCATTGCGAAACTGGGGGGAGATGTGATCTCCCTGCTGGATCATCTGAAGGTGGAGCGCGCTCATTTTTGTGGCTTGTCCATGGGCGGCATGACCGGCATCTGGCTCGGTGTGCATGCAGCTCAGCGCATAGACCGTCTGGCGCTGTGTAATACCAGTGCCGCCATTGGCGTGCCTGAGATGTGGAATTCGCGCATTGCGCAAGTGCGTCAAAGTGGTATGGATTCCGTGATTGATGCGGTGCTGGATCGCTGGTTCACAGCAGATTTTCTGGCGCATGCACAGGCTCAAGTGGAGCGAGTCAGAGCCATGCTGACGAGCACCTCGGTCGAAGGCTATGCCGCCAACTGTGCAGCTGTGCGCGATATGGATCAGCGTGCTGATCTGCATAAAATTACCGCACCGACTCTGGTGATTGGCGGTAAATAGATC
>CAIQLE010000120.1 GCA_903872555.1 uncultured bacterium | reverse complement strand
GTGCCGAAGATTCCTTCTTACCGTGTAATGGATGTGGCCGAAGCCGTAGGTCCGAATTGCGTACACAACGTCATCGGCGCGCGTCCTGGTGAAAAAATTCATGAAGAAATGATTACTCCCAGCGACAGCCCGAATACGGTCGATCTCGGACATTATTTTGCCATCCTGCCAGCCGGCGGACAGATGTCGGTTGCGCAGTATCTGGCGCAACGCAAAGCCGACATCGTCGACCCCAGCTTCTCTTACAACTCAGGCGCCAACCCTGACTTTCTGTCTGTCGATCAGATACGCGCATTGATACGTCAGCATATTGATCCTGCTTTCGAACCTGCATAAACGAGGCGACGATGATTCCTTATGGCCGACAAAGCATCAGTGAAGAAGATATCGCCGCTGTCGTGAGTGTCTTGCGTGGTGAGTGGCTGACACAGGGCCCGACCGTCAACGCATTTGAGCAGGCCGTCAGTAACTACTGCGGCGTCAGTCACGCTGTGGCTGTCAACAGTGCGACCTCAGCATTGCACCTCGCCTGCCTGGCACTCGATGTCGGCCCCGGCGATATCGTCTGGACCGTACCGAACACTTTTGTCGCCTCGGCCAACTGCGCACGCTACTGCGGTGCAGAGGTCGATTTCGTCGATATCGACCAGCAAACTTTGTGCATGTCGATAGAAGCACTCAGCAAAAAACTGGAAGACTGCCGCAGCCATGGAAGACCATTGCCCAGCGTCCTCATTCCCGTCCATTTTGGCGGTCAGTCTTGTGACATGGCGGCTATCGCTGTACTTGCTACGCTGTATGGCTTTCAGGTAATTGAAGATGCCTCACACGCCATCGGTGCGACCTATCAGGGCAAGCCCGTCGGTGACTGTCGCTTCAGCGACATCTGCATCTTCAGTTTTCATCCCGTTAAAGTCATTACCTCGGGCGAAGGCGGCATGGCCGTCACGAATGATCCTGCGCTTGCAAAACGCATGATGCGTCTGCGCAGCCATGGCATCACGCGCGATCGCGATGAGATGGAAAACACGGAAGCTGGTGCCTGGTATTACGAACAAATTGAACTCGGCATGAATTACCGCATGACCGACATACAGGCTGCACTCGGACTGAGTCAGTTAAACCGTCTGGACCAGTTTGTACTGCGTCGCAACCAACTCGCCGCACGGTATGACGCTGCATTCGAAGGCCTGAATATACAAACGCAGCACATCATCAGCGATGCTTATTCAGCGCGTCACCTGTATGTGATACGCGTGCCGGCAGCACAGCATGAATTTTTATTTTCTGAACTCAGATCTGCTGACATCGGTGTCAATCTGCATTACTTCCCTGTGCATCTGCAGCCCTATTATCAGCGCCTGGGCTTTGGTGCGGGCTATTGCCCCAGCGCCGAGCAGTATGCAAAAGAAGCGATCAGCCTGCCGCTCTACCCCGGCATGACGGATGCACAGCAGGCCATCGTGATTGATACCGTCAAAATCCTATTGAACTCTTTCATTGCAGAGCCCGCATGAGTGCCCACTTTATAGCCGAAGTCTCCAGTAATCATCACAGCGATCTCGGTCGCTGCCTGCGTTTTATCGACAGCGCTGCCGAGATAGGCTGCGACTCGGTGAAATTTCAGCTATTCAAAATTGATCAGCTGTTCTCGCCGGAAGTACTGGCAGCGCGTGAAGAACTGCGCCAGCGCAAGGCCTGGGAATTACCCGTGGAATTTCTGCCTGAACTCTCGCGCTACAGCCACGAGAAAGGTCTGCAGTTTTCCTGCACACCTTTTTATCTGGATGCGGTCGATGAACTCACGCCCTATGTCGATTATTTCAAGATCGCTTCCTATGAACTGATGTGGACTGATCTGCTGGTCAAGTGCGCAAAAAGCGGCAAGCCGGTTGTGCTCTCCACCGGCATGGCCACCATCGATGAAATACAAAAGGCAGTGCAAACCCTGCGTGATGCCGGCTGCAAAGATTTAACGCTCCTGCATTGCATCTCTGGTTATCCGACACCGATTGATGAATGCAATCTGGCGGCGATTAAAACCCTGCATGAAGTCACACAATGCCCCATAGGCTGGTCTGACCACAGCGTCAGCCAGTCCGTCATCCATCGCGCCGTGAATCACTGGGGCGCCAGCACCATTGAGTTTCACCTCGATCTGGATGGCGAGGGAGAAGAATTTAAAACCGGCCATTGCTGGTTGCCAGAGCAAATGAAAGAAGTGATAGCGCAGTTGCAGGACAGCGCACTGACGAATAACTGGCTGGCAGCAGATGGCAACGGAGAGAAAGTACCTTCGGCCACTGAATTGCCTGACCGCGCCTGGCGCGCCGATCCGCATGATGGTCTGCGTCCGCTGCAGGCCACACGGCTTCAATACCGGAACTGATATGCGCACCATTGCGATCATTCAGGCACGCATGGGCTCGAGTCGTTTGCCCGGCAAAGTACTGCGCCCCGTGGTGGGCAAGCCTATGCTCGCCCACATCGTTGAACGTCTGCGACTGGCGCAAGGTGTGAATGAAGTAATTGTCGCCACCTCAGATCAGGTAGCAGATGAACAGATCGTGAGTTTCTGCAGCCAGTCAGGCATTGCCTGTTTTACTGGCAGCGAAAGCAATGTACTGGATCGTTTTTACCGCGCCGCACTTCACTATCAGGGCGATGCAGTCATACGCATCACGGCGGATTGCCCGCTGGTTGATCCGGCCATGATCTCGCAACTGATCACGCTGTATCAAAGTGGCGAGTATGACCATGTGTCTGTCGCTACCGGTGCCGGCGCGCTGTTCATGGATGGTGGCCGCTTTCCCGACGGTTACGACGCTGAATGTATACGCTTCACGGCACTGCATGAAGCCTGGCGTGATGCCACCCTGCCCGGTGATCGTGAGCATGTGACGCCCTATCTCTGGCGTCAGCCTGAAAAATTCCGTCTGCAAGTATTGAAGTCCGCGACAGATTATTCAAGCCTGCGACTGACGGTCGACAATGAAGAAGATTTTCAGCTGATAGAACACATCTATCAAGCCCTGTATCAGGAACATCAGGCTTTCTTGCTCAGCGATGTGGTCGAGTTTTTGACGACCCATCCTGAACTGAGCCACATGAATCAAGCGCACATAGGCAACGAAGGCTATGCCGAATTGTGGCAGGCAGCAGCAAACTAAGACCATTGCAAAGGAATAAAAATGAACGGCCCAAATCTTTACCTGCATAGCAAGCATCTGATCCCCGGTGGAACCCAGCTGCTCTCCAAGCGGCCTGAGATGTTTGCGCCCGACGTTTGGCCGGCCTACTATCAGCGCGCCAAGGGTGCCAAGGTATGGGATGTGGCGGGCAAGGAATACACCGACATGAGCATCATGAGCGTCGGCGCCTGCATACTCGGCTACGCGGATGATGATGTCGATGATGCTGTGGTGAATGCCCTGCGCAACGGTGTCGCCTCTTCGCTCAACTGCCGCGAAGAAGTCGAACTGGCCGAATTGCTGACCGACCTGCACCCCTGGGCGCAGATGGTGCGCTATGTACGCAGCGGCGGCGAAGCCATGTCGGTTGCGGTTCGCATCGCACGTGCTTCAACAAAAAAAGATTTAGTCCTGTTCTCTGGCTATCACGGCTGGACTGACTGGTATCTGGCCGCCAATCTGGGCGACAACCATGGCCTCGATGGCCATCTGATGCCAGGACTGCAGCCGGCCGGTGTGCCACGCGGTCTGAAAGGCTCGGCCATCCCCTTCCCTGTGAATGACATTGCCAGCCTGCGCGAACTCATCAAGGGCCGTGAAAAAGAAGTCGCTGCCATCGTGATTGAACCGGCACGCGGCGAAGATGCACCGACCGATTACCTGAAAGAGCTGAAAGCTCTGGCACAAGAACTCGGTGCCGTTCTGATATTTGATGAAATCACTTCGGCCTTCCGTATGAATGCCGGTGGCATTCATCTGCGCTACGGTGTTCATCCGGACATCGCGGTATTTGCCAAATGTATGGCGAATGGCTATGCCATGGCGGCCATCATAGGCACAGAAAAAATCATGCAGGCCGCACAGACCACCTTCATCTCCAGCACCAACTGGACTGAGCGTATTGGTCCGACCGCTGCTATCGCCACCATTAAAAAATACCTGCGCTGCAAAGTCGATGAACACATCATCGCCATAGGTAATCAGGTGAAGCAAGTCTGGAAAGATGCGGCGGCACGCCACAACTTGCCGGTCAAAGTATCCGGCTTGCCTACGCTGGCCAATTTCAGTTTTGATTCAATCCATAATCAGGCCATGCAGACCTACTTCACGGTCGCCATGCTGGAGCATGGTTTCCTAGGTTTCCGTCAGTTCAAACCGTCTTATGCTCATACCAGCGAAGATGTGCAGCGCTACGCTAAAGCCGTGGATATCGTGTTTGGTGAAATCGCCACCCATGACCATAGCAATCTGCTGGTCACACCGGTGGCCCACTCGGGTTTCTTCCGTCTGACCAAGGAATAAAACCATGAACATGCCGCAGCGCCTGCTTGGAAAAACCGGCCTCCGCGTATCCGCGCTGTCGCTGGGCACGGTGGCGCTCGGCGTTCAGTATGGCATTCAGTCTGGCCATGACAAACCTGCGCGCGAAGCATCCATCGCTCTGCTACGCACTGCATACAGCGCCGGCATTAATTTATTTGATACCGCACCCAATTACGGCGAAGCCGAAGACTTGCTGGGCGCAGCACTGCATCATGAATCGGATGCCTGCTTCGCCAGCAAAGTCAGTCTGCCAGCCGAAGGCGTCAGCTTCACTGCCGCAGAGCTTGCGGCTGCATTGCATGCCTCGGT
>CAIQLE010000119.1 GCA_903872555.1 uncultured bacterium | reverse complement strand
GGCACGCTGAGTCCGCATGAAGGCGGTGAAAAGCGTCAGGATATGGTGCATGACACTATCCTTGGAAACGCAGCTGAAAACAGCATGGAAAGCCCCATGCAACACGTACCCCTGAACTCTGCAGCTATGAGTGCAAAGGGCTATAATCTTGAAACACTGAATCAACAGGCAGGAGCATTAACATGAACGCACCCATCGATATGCCGGCACCCATCAACTTCACTGACAGCGCGGCCAGCAAAGTGGCGCAGCTGATAGAAGAAGAGGGTAATCCGGATCTGAAACTGCGTGTCTTTGTGCAGGGCGGCGGTTGCTCGGGTTTTCAGTACGGATTTACTTTTGACGAAATCGTCAATGAAGACGACACAGCGATGCACAAGAACGGCGTGCAGCTGCTGATCGATTCCATGAGCTATCAGTATCTGGTGGGCGCTGAGATCGATTACAAAGATGATCTCGAAGGCGCGCAGTTCGTCATTAAGAATCCGAATGCGACAACCACCTGCGGCTGCGGTTCTTCTTTCTCAGCCTGATACACCGAATTTGTCGAAGAAAAAGCGCGGAGCGATCCGCGCTTTTTTTATGTCTGCTTCACTATGCCTGCTTCATGCCTCGCTCATGCGGGATACAGCGCTCCCAGAATGCGCGGACCACGAGCACCCGTGACTGAAGCCAGATTGCCCGGCAGTCTCTGACAGAAGCGCGCTGCCAGCCAGGCAAATGCCATTGCTTCTACATGGTTGACTGCCACGCCTAAGCTGTCGGTGCTCTTGACTGGCATAGGCAGCGCCGCCTGCAGTATGGACATCAAATGCCCGTTCAAGGCGCCACCACCACAGACATACACAGACTCAGCGCCGGCGGCATGGAGTCTGATCGCATCAGCCAGCGTGTGTGCAGTGTAGGCCGTGAGTGTGGCCTGTACATCGACTGCAGCCTGTGAAACAAAGGCCTGCAGATGGTGTTCCAGCCAGCCGGGATTGAATAAGTCACGCCCTGTGCTTTTAGGTGCTGGCAGCGACAGATAAGACTCGGACATGAGTGAGTTCATTAGTTCGGGCAAGACCTTGCCCGAGGCAGCCCAGTTGCCATTCAGATCGAAGCTCTGACCCAGATGTTTTTGCGCCCAGTAATCCATCAATAGATTGCCGGGACCAGTGTCATAGCCCAGCACTTCGCCCTGCGGATGCAGGATGCTGATGTTGCTGATGCCACCAATGTTAGCCACCACACGCGTTGCACTGGCATCACCAAAAATCGCCTGATGAAAGGCGGGCACTAAAGGCGCACCCTGGCCACCTGCGGCAATATCGCGGCTGCGGAAATCTGCAATCACATCAATGCCAGTCAGTTCAGCCAGTAAGGCCGGGCTGTTGATTTGTCGCGTATATCCCTGATCCGGCAGATGCCGTATGGTCTGGCCATGCGAGCCTATAGCGGCAATGTCAGTTGCAGTCATGTCTGAGCTGTTCAGCAGCAGTTGTACACACTCTGCATACAAGTAAGCCATGCGATTGGCAGCCAGCGCTTCACGATGAATCTCATTCTCGCTGGCGGCCTGCAGCGCCAGCAGTTCGTGGCGCAGATCGTCAGGAAAAGGTACATAGGCTGCATGCGGCGAGCCATTGAAGGAGGTCAGCACGCCATCGACACCATCGAGGCTAGTGCCGGACATTAAGCCTATATACGAAGCAGGGTGGGAAGTGTTTGCCATCGCAGAATCTTAACTGATGGGCCGCGGACTGCGGTATCCATCAGTCAGGAAAGATTTAGCGCGCGGCCAGTTGCACGGTTTTGGGTGACATCAGCGCGAAGCGATGATTCATGTCATCCGCCATACGATGGAAGGTCTGCAGATCAGCCTCGGCCAGAGCAGGCACCGGCGGTGTAGCGATCGTGTTCGGATCACGCGCATCATTGTTGACGCGGAATTCATAATGCAGGTGCGGGCCGGTGGACCAGCCGCTAGTGCCCACATAGCCGATCACATCACCCTGCGAGACAATGGTGCCGCGTTTGGCGACGGGTGCAATACGGCTCATATGCGCATAGACCGTCGAATACACAGGACCATGACGCAGAATCACCATATTGCCGTAGCCACCCTGTGCGCCGGCGAAATCAACCATGCCATCGCTGGCGGCGCGTATAGGCGTGCCGACAGGTGCAGCGAAATCAATGCCCTTATGCTGTTTCCACAGGCCGGAAATAGGATGCAAACGCATAGAAAATCCTGAGGTCACGCGCGAAAATTGCAGAGGTGATTTCAGGAAGGCTTTCTTGAGTGCCTTGCCTTGCAGATCATAGTAGGCACCTTGCTCACTTCCATGCTGTGCATACCAGACCGCCTGATAATTTTTACCTGCATTGCGGAATTCAACCGCCAGTATGCGGCCGGTGCGCACGGCTTCGCCGTTATTCCAAAAGGTTTCGTAAATGACTTGAAAACGGTCGCCTTTACGCAGGTCCGAGGCGAAGTCGATGTCAGAAGAAAAAATATCCACGATCTGCATCGCAACCGCGTCTGGCACCTGAGCCGCATCGGTTGCTGCAAACAAAGAGGAACGGATTTCACCCGAGCGCATTTCTACCCGGCTGTCCATGCGCACATCCGTCTGCAGCGCGCTGAGTGCATCGCCCTGACGCTGTATCAGCAGGCGTTTTAGCTCGTCGCGTCCGTCACCCAGCAAGGCAGTGGCAGATAAGAGTTTTCCCTCTTGATTAACGGTGGCCTGCATACGGCGACCCGGACGCAGATTCATCAGCTTGCTTGCGGTGGCATCGGAGCGTATGAAACTGGCCGCCTGAGGGTCATCCACGCCGAGTCGGTCCAGCAGGGCTGCCAGGCTGTCGCCCGGCCGCACACGTTCTTCGCTAATGAATTGTCCGGGCTGGGTGCTGAGCGACTGAATCTGTGTGGCCAGATCAGGCAGAGCCAGTTCCTGCACCAGCACGCGCACCGGCAGATCGGAGGCATCTGGCACATTCGGCGCAACGCCGGCAGCACCAAAGGCAATCAGGGAAAACCCTGCCGCCATGCCCGTCAGGACGCGAGTCTTGCGGGAAGCGCGCAGTGCTGACCACTTTGCTGCTACGGCTTCCAGGAATTTGTCTCTAAGACTCATGCAATAAGTTAAAATTTGAGGTTTTGGAAATTCGGCGGCAAGCCAGCCGAAGATTCATAAAAAGCAAAACAGGGCGCGCATTATAGCAAATGCACAAATGCGTTTTATTGAGCAGATACAAGTACTTATGACCGCCAATTCTCCGCGTGATACTGCAGTGCCACACCAAGCTGGTGCATCTGCACCCAGCCTGCCCCTTACTGAAGCGGTTCAGTCCGCCCTCGCCATCGTCAAACGCGGCGTCGACGAACTGCTGATCGAGACCGAATTCGCCCAAAAGCTGGCAGCTTCCGAAAAAAACGGCCAGCCCCTGCGCATTAAACTGGGTCTGGACCCGACTGCACCGGATCTGCATCTGGGCCACACCGTGGTGCTCAACAAGATGCGACAGTTGCAAGATCTGGGCCACACGGTCATTTTCCTGATCGGTGACTTCACCTCAATGATCGGCGATCCTTCGGGCCGCAATATCACGCGTCCGCCGCTGACCCGCGAGCAAATCGAACAAAACGCCAAGACCTATTTCGCGCAGGCCAGTCTGGTGCTTGATCCGGCGCGCACGGAAATCCGTTACAACTCGGAATGGTGTGATCCTCTGGGCGCACGCGGCATGATCGAGCTCTCGGCCCGTTACACCGTTGCCCGTATCCTTGAGCGCGAGGATTTCACCAAGCGTTTCAAGGCCGGCACGCCGATCTCGGTCCACGAACTGCTTTACCCGCTGATGCAGGGCTATGACTCAGTGGCCCTGAAGTCAGATCTGGAAATCGGCGGCACGGACCAAAAGTTTAATTTGCTGGTGGGACGTGAGTTGCAAAAAGATTATGGTCAGGTGCCGCAGTGCATACTCACCATGCCCTTGCTTGAAGGTCTGGACGGCGTCGATAAGATGTCCAAATCCAAGGGAAATTACATAGGCATCACCGAACCCGGCAACACCATGTTCGCCAAAGTCATGAGTATTTCTGACGTGATGATGTGGCGTTATTACGAATTGCTGTCTTTCCGCTCACTGACCGAGATTGCTCAATTTAAATCGGAAGTGGAAGGCGGACGCAATCCGCGCGACATCAAAGTATTGCTGGCGCAGGAAATTGTTGAACGTTTCCATCACCGTCAGGCCGCTGAAGATGCCTTGACTGATTTTAATCATCGCGCCCGTGGCGGCATTCCGGATGAAGTGCCCGAGCTTGCGCTGTCAGGCGCTCCCATGGGCATAGGTCAGTTGCTCAAGCAAGCCAATCTCTGCGCTTCTTCTTCTGAAGCATTGCGCATGGTGGAGCAGGGCGGCGTGCGTATCGATGGCGTCACCATCAGCGACAAAGGCCTGAAAGTCGAGGCCGGCACTTTTGTTGTGCAAGTCGGCAAGCGTAAATTTGCACGCGTCACCCTGAGCTGAGATAGATCACAAACAGAAACTGGCAAGGCGCTGATGCCAGTTTCTGTTTGCTGCATACCCATCCTTAAGGCGCTGAACCAGCGTCAACTTTTTTATTCAAAGATATAGCCCGTGATTGCTCTCTTACAGCGCGTCTCCGAAGCCAGTGTCTCCATACAAGGTGAGTGCGTGGGTCGTATTGCGCGTGGCCTGATGGTGCTGCTGTGTGCTGAAAAAGGTGATACGCAAAAAGAAGCCGAGGCCTTGCTGGCGAAAATGCTGGCCTATCGTGTCTTTCCTGATGCTGATGGCAAGATGAATCTGAATCTGGCGCAGATCAGTGGTGGCCTGTTGCTGGTGCCGCAATTTACGCTGGCAGCAGATACCCGTTCGGGCACGCGACCTTCATTCACTCCGGCAGCAGCGCCTGACCTGGCGCGTGAATTATTTAGTTATACCGTGGATCGTGCGCGTGCCTTACATAGCGTGGTGGAGACAGGTCGTTTCGGTGCCGACATGCAGGTGTCATTGATTAACGATGGGCCTGTCACTTTTTGGTTGCAGGTTGCGCCCGCAGTCTGAAAATTTAAGCCACACCCGATTTCATTAAGCGTATTTTTCATTAAGCGTATTCATAGTCGCATTAATAGTCCCATCAATAGTTGTATCAATTTCATATCAACACGCGTATGCATTTTTGGAAAAGCCCATGATGGACCTTTTGCTTATACGTCACGGTGAGACAGCATGGAACCGTGTGCGACGCATGCAGGGCCATATTGATATTCCCCTGAATGAAGTGGGTCAGCGTCAGGCACAGGCTTTAGGTGATGCGCTGTCGGTCGTACCAGTGCAAGCTGTATACGCCAGTGATCTGCAGCGGGCGCGCGATACGGCACAAGCAGTGGCGAATTCGCATGCACTGACTGTGAGTCTTCATACTTCCTTGCGCGAGCGTTGTTACGGAGCTTTCGAAGGCTTACTGTATGCCGATATCAGTGAGCGGTATCCCGAGGCCTTTGCCCAGTGGCGCGCACGCGAACCTGGGGCGCGCTTTCCTGCCGGTGAGCGTGAAGCAGAGACGCTGCAAGAATTTCATCAGCGCTCAGTTGAGGCGGTCACTCACATCATGCGCAGCCATGAAGCGAGTGATGCTGAAGCTGACAGCACTCACACTCAGCATGGCGCTGTCGTGATCGTTACCCATGGCGGCGTACTGGACTGTCTGTATCGTGAGGCGAGAGGCATGACGCTGGAGGCTGAGCGCAACTTCGGTATTGTGAATGCGGCGATCAATCATCTGCAGTGGGATGGTCAGCGCTTTCATGTGCTGACCTGGGCGGATGCGACGCACCTTGAAGCGGCAGGACTGGATGAAATCGATCGCTCGCATCCTGCTGCCTGATATTGATGACAGCGTTTAAAATACCCGACCTTCCCTGACGAACTAAGCATGCAACTCGGTCCCTATCAACTTCGCAACAATGTCTTTGTTGCACCCATGGCGGGTGTGACGGACAGGCCATTCCGCCAGTTGTGCAAGGAACTCGGCGCCGGTTATGCCGTCTCTGAGATGGCCGCCTCGAATCCGCGTGTGTGGGCGAGCGAAAAAACTTCGCGCCGCATCAATCATGAAGGTGAGATGGAGCCCAAGGCGGTGCAGATCGCAGGTGCTGACCCTCATTTACTGGCGGAAGCTGCGCGCTTCAATGTTGAGCGCGGTGCGCAGATCATTGACATCAATATGGGCTGCCCGGTTAAAAAAGTCTGCAACAATTGGTGCGGCTCAGCTTTGTTGCGGGATGAAAAGCTGGTGGCCAGCTTACTGCAAGCGGTGGTCAGTGCAGTCGATGTTCCGGTCACACTCAAATTTCGCACCGGCTGGGACCGGGAACATAAAAATGCGCTCAGCATTGCGCGCATTGCACAAGAGAGTGGCATTGCCATGCTGACCTTGCATGGCCGCACCCGTGCCGATGCCTATACCGGGCAAGCCGAATACGACACGATTGCTGCGGTGAAGGCCAGTGTCAGCTTACCTGTGGTGGCCAATGGTGACATCGATAGTCCTCAGAAAGCGCAGTACGTGCTGGAAAAAACAGGCGCTGATGCTGTGATGATCGGACGTGCCGCTCAGGGCAGGCCCTGGATATTTCGCGAGATCGCGTATTTTTTACAAACAGGTCAGTTGATGCCCGCACCCAGCATAGAAGAAGTGCGTCAGCTAATGGATCAGCACCTGCGCGCGCACTACGCCTTTTATGGCGACTATTTGGGCGTGCGTACTGCACGCAAACATATAGGCTGGTATGTCAGAGATCTGGAAGGCGGCGAATTATTTCGCCAGACCATGAACCTGATCGAAGATTGTGCGACACAGCTTGCGGCCGTCGACCACTTTTTCGAATCGCAGCTGGCACTGGGCGAGCGGTTACAATATGCCCCCGCTGCACAAAAACTGGCTGCATAAAGAAGCAACATTTTCCGCAGGCGATACACCATGAGCAAAGACAATATTCAGGATGTCGTGAGAAAAAGTCTCGAAAAATATTTTCGCGACTTGGGAGAACAGCAACCCAGTAATGTCTACGAGATGGTGGTTTTTACCGTAGAAAAGCCTATCCTTGAGGCGGTGATGATGCGTGCCGATGGCAATCAGTCACATGCTGCCGACATGCTGGGCATCAATCGCAATACCTTGCGCAAGAAACTGCAACAACACGACTTGCTCTGAGCTACGCTCGCTTTCTTATTCCCTACCCATGATCAAACAAGCACTGATTTCCGTTTCAGATAAAACCGGCGTGCTCGAATTTGCACGCGCACTGGCAGCCATGAATGTCAGGCTGCTCTCAACCGGCGGCACTGCCAAGCTACTCGCCGAGCATGGACTGGCCGTGACCGAGGTAGCGGATTACACCGGTTTTCCTGAGATGCTGGACGGGCGCGTCAAGACTCTGCATCCCAAGGTGCATGGCGGCATACTGGCGCGCCGCGATTTTCCTGCGCACATGGATGCACTGGCGCAGCACGATATTCCCACCATCGATATGGTGGTGGTGAATCTCTATCCTTTCCAGCAAACGGTCGCCAAAGACCAGTGCTCACTGGAAGATGCGATAGAAAACATTGATATCGGTGGACCGGCCATGCTGCGTTCCTCTGCCAAGAATCACAAAGATGTCGTTGTTATTTGTGATCCTGCTGATTATGCGCAGGTGCTGAGCGAGATGCACGCGCAGCAGGGCGATGTGAGTTACGAGACACGCTTCTCGCTGGCCAAAAAAGTATTCGCCCACACCGCACAGTACGATGGTGCCATCACGAATTACCTGAGCTCACTCGGTCAGGATCGTGAACATGCGACGCGCTCCGCTTATCCAGAGACACTGAATCTGCACTTCAGTAAGGTGCAGGAAATGCGCTATGGTGAAAATCCGCATCAGTCGGCGGCCTTCTATCGTGATGTGAAGCCTGTCGATGGCGCGCTGGCGAATTACCGTCAGCTGCAGGGCAAGGAACTCTCGTATAACAATATCGCGGATGCGGATGCTGCCTGGGAATGCGTCAAGACGTTTGAAGGCCATGCCTGCGTCATCATCAAGCATGCCAACCCTTGTGGCGTGGCCGTCGGCGCGAATGCGGGCGAGGCCTATGCCAAAGCTTTTCAGACCGACCCTACCTCCGCCTTTGGCGGCATCATCGCTTTCAACTGCGAGCTCGATGGCAAGGCAGCTGAAGCGGTTGCCAAACAATTTGTCGAAGTCCTGATCGCGCCTTCCTTCACCGCAGACGCGCTGAAGATTTTCGAAGCCAAGCAGAATGTACGCTTGCTGGAGATACCGTTGGCACGTGTCATGAATAATTACGACATGAAGCGTGTCGGTGGCGGTCTGCTGCTGCAATCACCAGATGCAAAGAATGTCGAACTGGCCGAGCTGAAGATCGTCAGCAAAAAACAGCCGACACCGCAGCAGTTGCAAGACATGATGTTTGCATGGCGTGTGGCGAAGTTCGTGAAATCGAATGC
>CAIQLE010000118.1 GCA_903872555.1 uncultured bacterium | reverse complement strand
ATTCCTGACATATTAAATTGCTACATTCAATTTTTATCGATACGTTTCCAGTCGAAATCAAACACATAAGAAGTTTCAGCCTTCCTTTTTAAATCAGGCAAGATCTGTCCGTTTCTCAAATCTGAGATTTTCATACTCATGGATACCGTAGTGCGCCGGTTGAAATTATTTTCTGTCGCGTTTTCGCTGTCTGGCCCGGGCTGAAATGCCCATTCCTCTCCGGGCAGACCTGAAGCCATCATGCTGGCTTTGGTGAAGTTTTTCAGGTTGGTAATGACATTCCCATGAGTATCCCGGCTCACTTCAAAAATGATTGCTGTCGATGTCAGCGTTTTTCTGGCGTTTAAGATGGGCCGGAAGCCACTGGGTCCAGCCATTTCTTTCATATCTTCGTCGTCCATCTTATTGAGGGACGATTGAGAGAGCACACAGGACAAGGTTGCCATCATGGACAGATCACCATCGCAAAAATCATACAATTTGCCTACCACTTCGGCTGCTCGTGGCGTCAGCTGGGGTGAGCTGATGATGGCTTGTTTGATGGATACTTTGGGATCGTTAGGAGCGGCTTCATCTTTTACTTCTAATGGCCTGGGTGTTTGTATGCGATAGGTATTGCCCCGATTGACATCTTTAATAAATTGATTCGACAGAGGCAGCCGTTTATTCATTTCCTCATGTGCCAGTAAGCTCATCTCCATCATGAGTCTGTCCTGTGATGCTTCGGAAAAAGTATGTGTGTGCAGGCTCAGCCCCTCATCATGGATATCGATCTGCATCCCGGCGGGCAGCAGCTCGGCCATTTTTTTTGCTTCGGTGTTTCGTTTGGCCTCAATTGCTTCCGGCAGCGCCTTGCTTGTGTTGAGCGTACTTCGTAAGGCTTGCCATTCCGATGACAGCTGGCCCAGCTTGCCACTGCTCATGAATTGTTCAAGACTGGGCAGCCTGCTATGCATGACGTGACTAAACACCTGGTTGCTGAGGCTCAGAAAGGGGCCGCTTTCATTTTTGAGTTTGTTGATCAGGCATTGCTGTGCGGCATCCTGATGTGCGCTGGGTTGATTGAAGCTGTCCATAGCGGAGCCGTAAACCACGGTCAGATTTCCATGAGCATCTGCGCCCACAGGCTTGTTGTTTCTGGAAGCGCCTTCCCAGACAGCGATGGCTTCAGCGGCACTTTGTTGGGTGGAATGTTTGACTGAGCCTGCTTTCATGGGGATGTCCCTTGGGATTAAATTGACAGAATTTCATCCAAATCTGTGTCAAAAAACGAACAATTGTTCGATTAAAGTTCGAGAATTTCCAATTGGCCTAAAGCTAGGAAGCTGATTTATCTGCCGCCCTGATGCGCGGTTGGCGCTAAAATGCTGGTTTTGTGGCTAATTTCTTAAGAGAAATTAGCGATGTTGTCTCGTATCCTTTTTATTTCGGAGCAGTGTTGAATAATTACCCTCATCCCATCATCGCCCGCGAGGGTTGGCCTTTTCTGGCGTTTGCCCTTTGCGCAGCTGTCATCGCCTCATCGCTGCTAGGCGGCTGGTCCTGGCCGTTCTGGGTCATTGCGCTGTTTGTCCTGCAGTTTTTCCGTGACCCGGCACGCGTGATTCCTCAGACGCCGAATGCGGTGCTGTCACCCGCCGATGGCCGTATTGTGGTGGTGGAGAAGGCACATGATCCGTATGCGAATCGTGAAGCGTTGAAGATCAGTGTGTTTATGAATGTCTTCAATGTGCATTCGAACCGCTCACCGGTGAATGGCACGATTGAGAAGGTCGAATACTTCCCCGGTAAATTCGTCAATGCAGATCTGGACAAGGCTTCGACAGAAAACGAGCGCAACGCGGTGGTTGTGAAGGCAGAGAATGGGCAGACGGTGACCTTTGTTCAGGTGGCGGGTCTGATTGCACGTCGCATTCTTTGTTATGTGAATGTCGGCGACACGCTGGCACGTGGCCAGCGTTATGGCTTCATACGTTTTGGTTCGCGGGTTGATGTGTATCTGCCGCTGACTGCTCGTCCTTTGGTGACTGTGGGTGAGAAAGTGTCGGCTACGGAAACCATTCTTGCTGAGTTCTGAAACCCTGAGCCACTGAGTCGGTTAACATAAGCACTATGTCAATCTTCAATAACAGAAAAAACAAGGCAAAGCCTTCGCGCCTGAACCGCCTGTCCTTGCGCCGTTCTCCGCTTGAGGGTCCTGTCGCAGGTTCACCACCGGTGCGCAGCCGTGGCATTTATTTGCTGCCAAATGCCTTCACTACAGCAGCCTTGTTCTGCGGTTTCTATGCCATTGTGATGGCCATGAACGGTCAGTTCTATAACGCGGCTGTGGCAATCTTTGCAGCGATGGTGCTGGATGCTACGGATGGTCGTGTCGCTCGTTTGACCAATACCCAGAGTGAATTTGGTGCGCAATATGACAGCCTGTCTGACATGGTGTCCTTTGGTGCGGCACCGGCGCTGATCATTTATGAATGGTCGCTGCGTGGCATGGGCAAGCTGGGCTGGCTGGCGGCCTTTGTCTATTGCGCAGGCGCGGCCTTGCGTCTGGCACGCTTTAATACGAATATCGCAGTCGTCGACAAACGCTTCTTTCAGGGCTTGCCCAGTCCGGCAGCAGCAGCTCTGGTGGCTGGCTTTATCTGGCTGATGGATGATCTGCGGATTGCAGGTACAGATTTCCGCTGGCTGTCCTGGATCATTACGGTGTATGCCGGTCTGACCATGGTTACGAATGTCCCGTTTTACAGCTTCAAGGACGTGAACTTCAAGAAATCCGTGCCTTTTATTGCGATTTTCCTGATTGTCCTGATCTTCGTGGTGGTCTCCAGTGATCCGCCCAAGGTCTTGTTTGGCTTGTTCGTCATCTATGGGTTGTCCGGCTATGCGGTCTTTCTTTGGTATCTGCTGAAGGGCCGTCCCGTGAGCATCGTCCAGACCAGCACTGAAAGCGGGGATGAAAAGCAGGGATGAGAACAGGGATGAGAAGCAGGGTTAGCCTTAAACTATTCCTGCGATAGAAAAGTCGCAGTTGCGTTTTTTTTCTATCCCCCTTATTCTTTTCCCATGTCAAACGTCAACCGCCACTTGCAGATGCTATCTCTGGGCAGCCCAACCGGCCTGCTATTGCTGTATCTACTGCGCTGACAGCGCAGACACCCCATTCCCCACAATTCGTGTTTTTCCAGCTCAGGCATGACCCGGGCAGGTGAAAATACAGGCAGATTCCAGCAAATCTCAGGAGCACCTTATGTCCGATTCGAACAAACTGATAATTTTTGATACTACCTTGCGTGATGGCGAGCAGTCGCCCGGCGCTTCCATGACCCGCGATGAAAAGATCCGCATCGCCCGTCAGCTGGAACGACTGAAGGTGGATGTGATCGAAGCCGGCTTTGCGGCTTCATCGCAGGGTGATTTCGAATCGATCAAGGCAATCGCCGCTACGATCAAAGAGTCCATCGTGTGCTCACTCTCGCGTGCCAATGATAAAGACATTGCCCGCGCCGCTGAAGCACTGGCACCGGCAGCAAGAAAGCGTATTCATACCTTTATTGCGACCTCACCACTGCATATGGAGAAGAAGCTCCGCATGTCGCCGGATCAGGTGTATGAGCAGGCAAAACTGGCGGTTCGTTTTGCGCGCAAATTTACGGATGATGTGGAATTCAGTCCTGAAGACGGCAGCCGTTCAGATATGGATTTTCTCTGCCGCGTACTCGAAGGCGTGATTGCCGAAGGCGCGACCACGATCAACTTCGCTGACACCGTAGGTTACGGTGTGCCCGAGTTGTACGGCAATATGCTTAAGACGCTGCGCGAACGCATACCCAATTCCGATAAGGCGGTCTGGTCGGTACACTGCCACAACGATCTCGGCATGGCCGTGGCGAATTCGCTGGCCGGTGTGATGATAGGCGGCGCACGCCAGATCGAATGCACCATCAATGGTCTGGGTGAGCGCGCAGGTAATACAGCGCTGGAAGAGATAGTGATGGCGCTGCGTACCCGCAAGGATTATTTCAATCTGGCTGTCGGTATCGACAGTACACAGATCGTCCCGACTTCCAAACTGGTGTCGCAGATCACCGGCTTTGCGGTACAGCCCAATAAAGCAGTGGTCGGAGCGAATGCCTTTGCCCATGCCTCGGGCATACATCAGGATGGCATTCTGAAAGCACGCGACACTTATGAAATCATGCGCGCCGAAGATGTGGGCTGGTCAGCCAACAAGATTGTGCTAGGCAAGCTTTCAGGTCGTAATGCGTTTAAACAGCGCCTGGAAGAATTGGGCATAGCGCTTGAGTCGGAAGCTGAAGTCAATGCAGCCTTTGTTCGTTTCAAAGAACTGGCAGATCGTAAATCTGAAATCTTCGATGAAGACATCATGGCGCT
>CAIQLE010000117.1 GCA_903872555.1 uncultured bacterium | reverse complement strand
TGTCGACATAGGCTGGCGTAACTTCTTTCAAAATCCTGAGTTGCAGGAAGCGATTGCTGCTGCACTGGCGAATAACCGTGACCTTAAAACAGCCAGTGTGCGCATAGAAGAAGCACGGGCCATTTTCAATATTCAGCAAGCTGATCGTCTGCCCAATGTCAACGCTACGGGCTCAGCCTCCAGCTCCAGATCCTTGATAACAACGACCGGCAATATGCTCGATACCAAGGTGTATCAGGTGGGTCTGGGCATGTCGGCGTTTGAACTGGATTTCTTTGGCCGCGTAAAAAATCTGTCGGATGCAGCGCTGTCGCAGTTCATGGCCACTGAAGAAGCCCAGCGTTCGCTGCAAATCACGCTGGTGGGTGAAGTGGCCAAGGCCTGGCTGAGTGAACGAGCACTGGCTGAGCAGGCCCTGCTGGCTGAGCGCACCTATACAGCTCGTCAGGCCTCCTATGATCTGGTGAAGAAACGCGTCGATGCTGGTGTCACCAATGCATTGGAGTTACGCCAGAGCGAAACGCTGGTGCAATCAGCGCGCGTGGCAGCACTAGCACTCAAGCGTCAGCATGCGCAAAGCGTGAATGCGCTGACACTGCTGACGGGTTCCAGTACACGACTGCCGGAACAGAAAGCGACTTTGTCCGCACAGGCGATTACGGCCGATATAGGCGCCGGTCTGAGTTCTGACTTGCTGATACAGCGTCCGGACATACGTGCTGCAGAACAAAGACTGCGCGCCACTCAGGCCAATATTGAAGCTGCACGCGCCGCTTTCTATCCACGGATTTCACTGACGGCGGGCTATGGTCTGGCCAGCACGGATCTGTCCAATCTGTTTCAGGGCAGTGCACGTGTCTGGAGCTTTGGCCCATCGATCAGCCTGCCTATTTTTGATGCGGGCCGCAACAAAGCGAATCTGAGCCTGGCACAAGTGCGCAGCAATATCGCCGTACTTGATTATGAAAAAACCATACAGATCGCTTTCCGGGAAGTGGCAGATGCCTTGGAAGCACGCGCCACACTGAATCTGGAAATCGAGGCGCAACAGGCAGTGCGCGATGCTCAGACAGCGCGGCTGGAACTGGCGCAGGCGCGCTACATGAATGGCGTGGCGAATTATCTTGAAGTGCTGGATGCCGAGCGTGAGCAATTCAGCTCGGAACAGCAATTGCTGCAGGCGCAACTACTGAAGCTGACGAATGCGGTGGATCTGTATCGTTCGCTGGGCGGTGGCTTGAATGAAGTCAGCAAGCAGTAAAGCTGATGCACATACAAAGGGCCGGTCTTTGACCGGCCCTTTTTTATTGGCAAATCCTTGGCATGCCGATACGGCCAGGGCAAACTGGGAGTGTTGGAACTGTAAAGGACGGCACCAAAATAATTATCAATAAACTATTTTGTAGTCATATTTTTAAAGTATTTCAGTATAATTAGTCCACAAATTTCAGGAAATCCTCATGTCTATTGCCATACGAGACCTAAAAGCTAAGCTGTCCAGCGTATTGGCCAGGGCCAGACAGGGCGAGATCATCGAAGTCACCTCCCACAACAAGCCTATCGCCCGCATCACAGGCATTCCTATGGCGAGCGATCACAGCCTTGCCGCCCTGGTCAATGTGGGAATGGTCAGCTGGAATGGTCAAAAACCCAGACTGAAGCACAGTCTGCCTCAGCTTTCCTCTGAAGATAAATCTGTCAGCCGCATGGTGCTTGAGG
>CAIQLE010000116.1 GCA_903872555.1 uncultured bacterium | reverse complement strand
CGATTTTGATGCGCCTATCTGCGCCATCCATTCACGCAAGGCAGTGATCGCAATTTCACGGCCGATGATGACGAAGGCAATGATGGCATTCGTGCGACCCAGCTGCACCAGCAGCAGCAAAGCGCCCGCCACCATCAGCTTGTCTGCCACGGGATCGAGAAAAGCGCCAAATGAAGAGGTTTGATTCCAGCGCCGCGCCAGATAGCCATCAAACCAGTCCGTCAGTGCGGCAACCACAAAGATGATGGTGGCTGAGAGGCCGCGTTCATACTCCGACATCCAGTCCGCAGGTAAAAAGAAGACACCAACGACCAGCGGTATCAGCGCAACGCGCAGCCAGGTGAGCAGGATGGGAATATTAAAGGGCATGGTCTGTATTTTACGGGATAGCGGCTGAGACCTATCTGAAATTCTTGGAACAACTTTAATGTAATTGCCGGTAAATGTCTTCTGCCAGTTGACGCGAGATGCCGTCGACTGAGGCCAGCTCTTCGACACTGGCATCGGACACGCCGCGCAAGCCGCCAAAGCGCGCCAGCAGCTTCTGGCGGCGCTTGGCACCGATGCCTTCGATCTCTTCCAGCCGCGAGGCCTGCCGCGCCTTGGCCCGCTTGGCGCGCATGCCTGTGATGGCGAAGCGATGCGCCTCGTCGCGGATCTGGGCTATCAGCATCAGGGCAGCGGATTCCTTGCCCAGCTCCAGTGCTGTCCTGCCATCGGCAAAGATCAGGGTCTCGAGTCCGACCTTGCGTCCCTCGCCTTTGGCGACGCCCACGATCAGACCAATATCCAGCCCTAGCTCGGCTAATACCTGACGCGCGATCTCGACCTGTCCTTTGCCACCGTCGATCAGCACCAGATCGGGCATGATGCCTTCACTGTTGGCGACTTTCTCATAGCGCCGGGTCAGCACCTGACGCATAGCGGCGTAATCATCGCCAGGCGTGATGTCGTTGATGTTGTAGCGCCGGTATTCACTGCTTTGCATTTGATGATGGTGATACACCACGCAGGACGCCTGTGTGGCCTCGCCCTGGGTGTGACTGATGTCGAAACATTCGATACGTAAGGTATCGATGTCTGCCACGTCCATGCCCATGGTATCGAGCAAGGCACGTGTACGTGCCTGTTGCGATCCTTGTTCGGACAAGAGACGTGCAAGGGCAAGCTCTGCGCCTTTGGCCGCCATCTCTTGCCAGTGGCGGCGCTGGCCCTGCGGCTGAAATAAAAGTTGTATGCGGTGGCCGCATTGCTCCATCAGGGCCAGCATGAGTTCGGGTTCATCCAGCTCAAGATTAACGATCAGTGTCGGCGGTGTAAATTTGTCGATGTAGTGCTGGGCGAGGAAAGCCTTCAAGACTTCAACATCCACAGCACCATCGGCCGCGATCAGCGCCATATCAACTTGGGTAGGGAAATACGCCCGGTCTCCCAAATGTCGTCCACCGCGCACCATGGCCAGATTGACGCAGGCACGGCCACCCTGCACCACCACGGCAATGATGTCGATATCCGATTCACTGATGGTTTCCATACTCTGCTGATGCAGCACACGCGAGAGTGCAGAGATTTGATTGCGCACCAGAGCAGCCTGCTCGAATTTCAGCTCTGCGGCAAAGGCCTGCATTTTTTTCTCCAGCGTTGCCATGAGTTCGGACTGACGGCCGCGCAGAAAGTGGGCGGCATTATCGACATCAACAGCGTAATCTTCTTTGCTGATCAGATTGACGCAGGGGCCGCTACAGCGATGAATCTGATGCAGCAGACAAGGCCGGGTGCGATTGGCATAGACCGAATCTTCGCAGGTGCGCAGCAAGAAAATCTTTTGCAGTATCTGCATCGATTCCTTCACAGCCCAGGCACTGGGGAAAGGACCGAAGTATTGATTCTTCTTATCCACTGCGCCACGGTAGTAGGCCATGCGCGGAAATTCACCCCCTGAAAGCTTCAGGTAAGGATAGGACTTGTCATCACGGAAGAGAATATTGAAGCGCGGCTGCTGGGTCTTGATGAGATTGCTCTCAAGTAGCAGTGCTTCAGCTTCACTGCGCGTGACCGTAGTTTCCATGCGCGCGATGCGCTCGACCATCATGGCCGTGCGCGGACTGGGCAGATTTTTTTGAAAATAACTGGTGACGCGTTTTTTCAGGTCACGTGCCTTGCCTACATACAGCAGCTTGTCTTGCGCATCAAAATAACGATACACACCGGGCAAGCCCGGCAGGCGTGCGACTTCGGCCAGCAGCGCCGCCCGCACAGCGGCTGCATCCGTCTGATTTTCTGGCTGCTGCGGCACATCGTGCGGGGTGTCGGTATCGGACATGACTTATAAGTCTGAAAGGAAGAGCGGGCGAGCGCTAAGGATGGAATGCGTAGTTCATCATCCATTTACACCGTGCTGCGCCCTGCCCGTCCTATAAAGTTTGCAGCAATGTGAGGGCAGCCTGATAAACCGGATCTGCTTGCAGGCTTTGCCAGTTTTTTGCTGTACCTATAGGGACCAATGCAGCAATGCGATCAGCCGAACGCTGGGCATCGATACTGACGGAAGCATCCAGCCCCTGCAGTAACTCATCGGCTTTCTCAGGCGAGTTACAGACCAGCACCATATCGCAACCGGCAGACAGCGCAGCATGCGCGCCCTGCACCACACTGCCCGCCACACTGGCACCTTCCATCGACAAATCATCGCTGAAGATCACACCTTCAAAACCCAGATCTTTGCGCAAGAGGGTGAGCCATTTTTTTGAGAAGCCTGCGGGATGCTTGTCGAACTTGGGATAGATCACATGCGCCGGCATCACGGCGGACAGGCTCATGCCCAGCCAGCCATAAGGTGCAGCATCTTCTTTAAGGATATCTTTAGGATCGCGTTCATCCACAGGAATGGCGATATGAGAATCAGCCGCCACAAAACCATGGCCGGGGAAATGCTTGCCGCAATTGGCCATGCCGGCCAGCATCAGGCCATGATTGATATTTTTGGCGAGCATGGTGACGACGCGCGGATCACGATGGAAAGCACGATCGCCTATCACTTCGGAAGGACCATAGTCCAGATCCAGCACGGGGGTAAATGAGAGATCAACACCGCAGGCACGTAATTCAGCTGCCAGCACATAGCCCAGCGCAGTGGCTGCCTTGCAGGACTCCAGTACGTCTTTGTCCCACAGCTCACCGAGTTTTCTCATGGCAGGCAGGCGGGTGAAACCATCGGTCTTGAAGCGCTGTACACGACCGCCTTCATGATCGACTGCAATCAGCACTCCCGGACGTGCAGCATGAATCGCTGCACATAAGGCGGTCAGCTGGGCACGGTCAGTGTAGTTGCGTGCAAACAGAATCACGCCACCGGTCAGGGGGTCACGTATGCGACGCAGATCATCGGCATCCAGTGTGGTGCCGACGACATCCAGCATGACGGGGCCGAGCGGCATGGTTTTTTGCATCATATTTTCTCCACGATCACGAAAGCAACGGCGTATTCTGCCTCATCTGTCAGCGACACTTGCGCTGCGATTCCATGCGACTGCATGAATTCAGTTAATGCACCACTGGTAACGACTGTCGGCTTGCCGCTGGGGGCATTTAAAAATTGCACTGCACGCCAGGTCATGGGCATGTGCATGCCCAGACCTATGGCTTTAGAAAAGGCTTCTTTGGCAGCAAAACGCGTCGCCAGAAAACGAATCCCGCGCGCTTGGACCTTGGCTTTGCGGCGCAGGTATTTTTCCATTTCCTGCGGACCGAGAATCTTTGCGGCAAAGCGATCACCATGGCGCGCCAGCGCCGCTTCTATACGCGGTATGCGAATGATGTCGGTGCCTATGCCAAAGATCATGGACGCATCGCCTCCAGACGCGCCTTGATCATGATGGCTTTCATGTCACGCACAGCCACTTCCCAGCCCACGAACACGGCCTGCGCAACGATAGCGTGGCCAATATTGAGTTCACTGATGTCTTGTATGGCGGCGATGGCCTGCACATTGGTGTAATGCAGTCCATGACCGGCATTCACTTTCAAGCCAGCTTTGACACCGGCGCTCACGCCCTCACGGATGCGCTGCAGTTCAAGCGCTTGCGCTTCACCTATGGCGTCAGCATAGCGACCAGTATGTAATTCAATCACAGGCGCACCGGCTTCGGCAGCGGCTCTGATCTGTTCTGCATCGGCATCAATAAAAAGTGAGACGCGTATGCCCTGCTGCTGCAATCGTGTGCAGGCCTGACTGACTTCGTCAAAAAATCGAACGACATCCAATCCACCTTCGGTGGTGACTTCATGCCGGCGCTCGGGCACCAGACAGACATCTTGTGGCTGAATGCGGCAGGCGAAATCCAGCATCTCTTCGGTCACAGCCGATTCCAGATTCATGCGCGTACTCAGGCGCGGACGTATCGCTTCTACATCAGCATCTTTGATGTGGCGGCGGTCTTCACGCAGATGCAAAGTAATCGCATCAGCACCGGCCTGCTCGGCCAGCAGTGCGGCTTGCAAGGGATCGGGATAGACGGTGCCACGCGCATTGCGCAAGGTGGCGACGTGATCGATATTGACGCCCAGATCCAGGCCGGGGCCGTGAGGTTGCAGAAAACTCATGTCAGTGAATGCTCAAGATGATGAAGATTTTTATTATTTTAGGATGTAAACAGATTCAGTTTCAGATTCAGTTTTATTTTCAAATACAGCTACCGCTACCGCTAACGCTAACGCTAACGCTAACGCTACAGCTGCATCAGATCAATCAGGATCTGCCGCGTATTCAATGGCAGGCCGCCCAGATGATGCGCCAGCAAGTGACGCATCAGAAATTTACTCTGTTGCTGTGTGGTGGCATCGGTGTAATCACCGGCCTCCATATCGATCAGGGTCTTGCCTGCAACCGCAGGCGCCGTATCACTGGCCATCGCCACACGCGGGCCGCGCTCAGGGTCGAAGACATACACGCCTTCGGGGTCAACCGCCACACCACTTTGTGCAGATTTGATCAGGCTGCCGGCAACGCCGGTTTCTTTCAGTAAGGCGAGTTCAAAACGTCGCAGCACGATCGCTGCAGGTTCATCATGGGCCAGCTGATTCAGTGCTGCCACATAATGATCGAAGAGTTGGGGATG
>CAIQLE010000115.1 GCA_903872555.1 uncultured bacterium | reverse complement strand
CGCACTCTGGTCATTCGTGATTTTGTCATTGTCGATGCGATAGAACTGGATCTGTCCTCAGGGTTTACCGTGTTCACAGGTGAAACCGGTGCCGGCAAATCCATACTCATCGACGCATTGACGCTGGCGCTGGGTGGCCGCGCCGATGCGAGCGTGGTGCGCGAAGGTGCAGCACGGGCCGATATCGGTGCCGAATTTCTGGGCCCCTTCAGCGCTGCGTTGACTACCTGGCTGAATGACAATTCATTTGATCAGGAAGACGGCAGCTTATTACTGCGCCGAGTGATCGACAACAGCGGCCGCTCCAAAGCCTTTATCAATGGTGTGACAGCGACCATCACCCAGTTGCGTGAACTGGGCGAAATGTTGGTCGACATCCATGGTCAGCATGCCCATCAATCGCTCTTGAAATCAGATTCACAGCGCATGCTGCTGGATGCACAGGCCGGTCTACTCGATGAAACGAAGGCGGTCACTTTCGCTTACCGCAGCTGGCGTGCACTGGTGCGTCAGCGTGAAGAGTTCGAGCGCGATGCGAAAAATGTGCTGCTGGAACGTGAGCGTCTGGAGTGGCAGGTCAGCGAGCTGGAGAAACTGGCAGCACGGCCTGGAGAATGGAGTGAAGTCAGCAATGAGCACAGCCGGCTCTCGCATGCCGCCAGTCTGATCGAAGGAGCGCAACAGGCGCTGGATTTATTGTCTGAAAATGAATCCGGTCCCATGCTCTCGCAAATTAATTCGATAGAACTAAAACTGGGCAAGCTGGCTGACATTGATGACAAGCTTAAACCCGTGCTTGATGCGCTCGAGCCGGCACGTATACAGCTGCAGGAAGCGGTGTATGCCCTGAATGATTATCTGGGCCGCATAGAGCTTGATCCTCAGCGTTTGCGCAGCGTTGAATCACGCCTCGAAGCCCTGCATTCCACCGCGCGCAAATTTCACGTCACGCCGGATGAGCTGCCGCAAGAATTTCTGAATCTGTCTGAGCGTCTGGCACAGATTGCCGATGTCAGCGATCTGGAGGCCATGCGTGCGCAGGAAGACAAGCTGGCTCAGGCTTATCACGCACTGGCTGCAAAGCTTTCCAAATCGCGAACGAAAGCGGCGAAGTCGCTCGCCAGTGCTGTCACCGCAGCCATGCAGGATTTGTCCATGTCGGGTGGTCGCTTCGATATTGCCCTGCATGCCTGTGAAGCGGCAGCCCATGGTGTCGAGCAAATTGAATTTCTGGTGGCCGGACATGCCGGCACCACACCGCGACCGCTGGCCAAAGTGGCGTCCGGTGGTGAGCTGGCGCGAATTGCGCTGGCTATTTCTGTGATTGCATCAAGTTCGACTGCCACGCCCACACTGATTTTTGATGAGGTGGACAGTGGTATTGGTGGCGGCGTTGCCGAAGTCGTGGGCCGTCTGCTCAAGCGGCTTGGTCAGGATAGGCAGGTGCTGTGCGTGACCCACTTGCCACAGGTCGCCAGTCAGGCCGCCCAGCATTTTCAGGTGAGCAAAGGCACCATTGCCGACGGGCGCACTGTCTCTCGCATCGAGGTTCTGAATGCTAGCGAGCGGGTGGAAGAAATTGCGCGCATGCTCGGTGGCCTTGAAATCACGGCAACTACGCGCAAGCATGCGCGTGAGCTGCTCTCTTCTTAACAGGCGTTTAAAAAACAGAAGCAAAACGCCGTCCTTTAAAACATCGTTTATCCAAACGCCACACTCAGAAAGGCATCCAGCCATGGGCTTCAATAAGGAACCCTCGTATCGTCACGGAACCGTCAGTCAGACCGCTGTTGTACTGGCCAATCTGGGAACGCCCGATGCCCCTACACCCAAAGCGGTGCGCAGATATCTGAAAGAATTTCTTTCTGATCCGCGTGTTGTTGAAATTCCGCGCATCATCTGGTGGCTGATCTTAAACGGCATCATCCTGCCTTTTCGCGCGAGCCAGTCGGCACACAAATATGCCTCGATCTGGACTGCTGAAGGTTCGCCACTGAAGATACACACCGAGCGACAGGCGCAGCATTTACAGCAGGCGCTGGATGCGCGCGGTCAGGCGATCCGTGTGGTGTATGCCATGCGTTACGGCAGCCCTGCACTGGCTTCCGTGCTGGACCAACTGAAGGCAGAAGGCTGCGACCGCATACTGGTGCTGCCGGCCTATCCTCAATACTCAGCGACGACGACGGCATCGATTTTTGATGTCGTGTTTTCCCATTACACCAAAGTGCGCAATGCGCCCGAACTGCGCATGATCAAGCATTATCATGATCACGAAGGCTACATCAATGCACTCGCTGCTTCAGTGCAGGCGCACTGGGCGCAGCATGGCCGACCAGACAAACTGGTGATGAGTTTTCATGGTGTGCCTAAGCGCACCCTCTTGTTGGGCGATCCTTATCATTGCGAGTGTTATAAAACAGCGCGTCTGGTGGCGACTCAGCTGGGCATCAGCAAGGATGAATATCTGGTCACGTTTCAGTCGCGTTTCGGCAAAGCCGAATGGTTGCAGCCTTACACAGCACCGACCCTGGAGAAGATGGCGCATGAAGGCGTCAAGCGTGTCGATGTCATGTGCCCTGGCTTTACAAGCGACTGTCTGGAGACTCTGGAAGAAATTTCCATGGAAGCCAGAGACGATTTTCTGGCCGCGGGTGGTGAGGCTTTTCATTACATTCCCTGCCTGAATGAGGACACGGCATGGATAGAAGCGATGGCAGGACTGGTCGAACAGCACACAGGTGGCTGGCCAGTGACACAGGCCGTACAGTCGGCTCGTCAGGCCGATGCCGACATTGGCCGGCAGCGCGCGCGCGAGCTGGGCTCGTCTGACTGACCCGTCAAAGGCATGCAGCGCAGACCGGGGGCCGCAGGCCCCCTTCGTATTTTGAGCAAAGTTTTTTCAGTCTTGGCGCATCGCCTGCCTTGAAAAGGCCGGGGTAATCCCCATATGACTTGCAATGTTTTCTAAGTTATTGAATTTGTTGGAGATTTTATGAGTCAAGCAGAAAGCGACATGAACCAGCCTACAGGCAGTACGGAGCAGGAAGCATCCGCCACTGACCTGCCTGCAGCAGAGACGGCTGCACCCGATCTCGCGCAACAGCTGGCAGCAGCACAGGCTGAGATCAGCGATATGAAGGACGCTTTTCTGCGCGCCAAGGCCGACGCTGAGAATGTGCGTCGTCGCGCCCAGGAAGATATCGCCAAGGCCCACAAGTTTGCCGTCGAGGCCTTCGCCGAAGCATTGTTGCCCGTGAAGGACAGTCTGGAAATGGCGCTGAAAATTGAAACGCCTTCCATTGAGTCGCTGAAAGAGGGTGTCGATATGACGCTCAAACAGCTGTCGGCCGCTTTTGAAAAAAATCGCCTGCTCGAATTGAATCCGCAGCCCGGCGAAAAGCTGGACCCGATGAAGCATCAGGCTATTTCCATGGTGGCTTCAGAGCAGGAAGCCAACACGATTGTGACCGTGCTGCAGAAGGGCTATGTTATTTCGGATCGCCTGCTGCGGCCAGCGCTCGTCACCGTATCGCAATAGTTGCGCAGCAGGCCTTGAAAATTCAGGCCCTTACCGCACATACAGGTCAACCAGTTATCTAATCAGTTTTAGTTTTGAAGGGACATCATCATGGGCAAAATCATAGGCATTGACCTCGGAACCACCAATTCCTGCGTCTCTATCATGGAAGGCGGCCAGCCTAAAGTGATAGAAAACTCAGAAGGTGCGCGTACTACGCCTTCTATCATTGCATATCAGGAAGACGGTGAAATTCTGGTTGGCGCACCTGCCAAGCGTCAGGCAGTTACTAATCCAAAAAATACCCTGTACGCCGTCAAGCGTCTGATCGGCCGTAAGTTTGAAGAGAAAGAAGTGCAGAAAGACATCGGTCTGATGCCTTACGAGATCATCAAGGCTGACAATGGCGATGCCTGGGTTTCTGCGCGCGACAAAAAACTCGCGCCACCGCAAATTTCTGCAGAAGTGCTGCGCAAGATGAAAAAAACCGCCGAAGATTATCTCGGTGAAGAAGTGACCGAAGCCGTCATCACGGTGCCGGCTTACTTCAATGATGCTCAGCGTCAGGCCACCAAAGATGCCGGCCGCATCGCAGGTCTGGAAGTCAAGCGCATCATCAACGAACCGACTGCAGCTGCACTGGCCTTTGGTCTGGACAAGAGCGGCAAGGGCGACCGCAAGATTGCTGTCTATGATCTGGGCGGCGGTACCTTTGACGTCTCCATCATTGAAATCGCTGACGTCGATGGCGAGATGCAGTTCGAAGTGCTGTCAACTAATGGCGATACCTTCCTCGGCGGTGAGGATTTTGATCAGCGCATGATCGATCACATCATTGAAGAATTTAAAAAGATCAATGGCATCGATCTGTCGAAAGATCCTATCGCACTGCAGCGCATCAAGGCTTCGGCTGAGCGCGCAAAGATTGAGCTCTCTTCATCCCAGCAGACAGAAATCAATGAGCCGTATATCGCGATGGCGAACGGCGCTCCTATGCACCTGAACCTGAAGATGACGCGCGCCAAACTGGAGTCGCTGGTCGAAGAACTGATCACCAAGACCATCGATCCCTGCCGCACTGCGATTGCCGATGCCGGCGTTAAAGTCAGCGATATCGACGACATCATTCTGGTCGGTGGCATGACGCGTATGCCTAAGGTGCAGGAGAAGGTCAAAGAATTTTTTGGTAAAGAGCCACGCAAGGACGTCAATCCCGATGAGGCGGTGGCTGTCGGTGCCGCCATTCAGGGTTCGGTGCTCTCAGGTGAGCGCAAGGACTTGCTGCTGCTGGACGTTACACCACTCTCGCTGGGTATCGAAACCCTGGGCGGCGTGATGACCAAAATGATCAAGAAGAACACCACCATCCCGACCAAGTTTAGTCAGGTGTTTTCTACCGCAGAAGATAATCAGCCTGCTGTGACCATCAAGGTCTATCAGGGTGAGCGTGAAATGGCTTCGGGTAACAAGGGTCTGGGTGAGTTCAACCTCGAAGGTATTCCACCTTCTTCACGCGGCACACCGCAGATTGAAGTGACTTTCGATATTGATGCCAACGGTATCTTGCATGTGGGCGCGAAGGACAAAGCCACCGGCAAGGAAAACAAGATCACCATCAAAGCCAACTCGGGTCTGAACGAAGAAGAGATACAGCGCATGGTGCGTGATGCCGAAGCTAATGCCGAAGAAGACAAGCGCCTGAAAGAAGTGGCTGAGGCGCACAATCAGGGTGACGCTCTGGTGCACTCAACCCGCAAAGCGCTGACTGAACATGGCGACAAGCTGGAAGCGGGTGAGAAAGAGAAAATTGAAGCTGCGATCAAAGACCTGGAAACTGCACTGAAAGGCAGCGACAAGGCCGAGATCGATGCCAAGGTAGCTGCATTGTCGACCTCTGCTCAGAAACTAGGCGAGAAAATGTATGCCGACATGCAGGCGCAACAAGCAGCCGAAGGCGCCGCTGCGGGTGGTGGCGAGCATGCCAACGCAAGTGCCGGTGCCGGAGCTAAGCCCGCTGAAGACGACGTCGTCGACGCGGACTTCAAGGAAGTAAAAGACAAGTAATCAAACTTTGTCTTGCGGCGAGAGCTGCGCAGACCCCACCGGGCCGGAGCGGCAATTTTGCCTCCTGCCCGGTTTTTTGCATGTGGATGAATGGCATTTGCTGATCATCCTCTAGGTAGCCAGGACTCTTGAAGATGTCAAAACGCGATTTTTACGAAATACTCGGTCTGGCGAAAAACGCCTCGGATGAAGAGATCAAGAAAGCTTATCGCAAGCTGGCGATGAAATATCATCCGGACCGCAACCCGGACAGCAAGCAAGCCGAAGATAAATTCAAAGAGGCGAAAGAAGCCTACGAGATGCTGTCGGATCCACAAAAACGTGATGCCTATGATCGCTATGGTCATGCTGGTGTCGACCCGAATATGGGCGGTGGTGGTGGTGGCTTTGGTGGTGCGGGAGCAGGTGGATTTTCGGATGCTTTTGGTGACATCTTTGGCGACATCTTTGGTGGCGGTAATGGTGGCGGTCGTTCGCGCGGGGGGCCGCAGGTCTATCGTGGTGCAGACTTGCGCTACAACCTGGAGATCTCACTGGAGCAGGCCGCTCACGGTTTTGATACCACCATCCGCGTTCCCTCCTGGGATGAATGCGACACCTGTCACGGCAGTGGCGCCAAGCCCGGCACTGCACCCACTACTTGCGGTACTTGCGGTGGTCAGGGGCAGGTGCGTATGCAGCAAGGTTTTTTCAGCATTCAGCAGACCTGTCCGAAATGTCATGGCGCAGGCAAAGTCATACCTGAGCCTTGCACCGCCTGTTCAGGCGCAGGCCGTATCAAGCGTAACAAGACACTGGAAGTCAAAATCCCTGCAGGTATCGATGATGGCATGCGCATACGCTCAACCGGCAATGGTGAGCCCGGCATGAATGGCGGCCCGC
The DNA here is from genome assembly GCA_903872555.1 of uncultured bacterium. GTDB lineage: Bacteria > Pseudomonadota > Gammaproteobacteria > Burkholderiales > Burkholderiaceae_D > Pernthalerella. The sequence continues at coordinate 2,973 of CAIQLE010000115.1, read as the reverse complement.
CCGGTGATTTGTATGTGGAAATCCATATCAAGCAGCATGCAGTATTTCAGCGCGATGGTGATGATCTGCATTGCGAAATGCCGATTACCTTTGCCAAAGCTACCTTGGGTGGTGAAATCGAAGTTCCAACCTTGTCTGGCAAAGTCTCATTCTCCGTACCTGAAGGTACGCAGACGGGAAAAACTTTCCGCTTGCGTGGCAAGGGCATCAAAGGTGTGCGATCAGGTTTTCCCGGCGATCTGTTTTGCCATGTGTTGATAGAAACACCTATCAAGCTGACCGATAAACAAAAAGACTTGCTGAAAGAATTTGAAAAACTCACACTGGCCGGTGGTGCCAAGCATAGTCCGCAAAGCAAATCCTGGATGGACAAGGTGAAGGAATTTTTCGAGTAAGTCGATCGCGTTGGTTTTTAATAAAGCCGCCACCCTCAGGGTTGGCGGCTTTTTTATTTGTGCTAAGGATTAAATGTACATGGGTAAATCAATGCAATGCATTAAAAGAATAATGGATTGTGAATTTTAATGGATGTGCAGAATGCGGTCGTTTGGAATGTAAAATTTTCGCATTCAATTTATCAGTGCTGAGTGTTGAGCGAGATGAATTTTGCAGATGCAATGTAAGTCACAATCAATTCATGAAAAAACGAAATCCAGTCAGCATCATTCTTCAGCCGATTTACCATTATGCAAAAGAATGTCGTGATAGTGAGCTGGAACAATCGATAGTCAGAATTTTTCTTGGCACTTCGCTGCTTTATTATTTTGCATATTTAGGCTATTCCATAGGGGAAGCAGGCCCGAATTTCCATCTGAATGCCGTATTCATTGTTTCGGCATTTCTGGCAACCTCCCTGGGTATCAGTCTCAGCATCATCTATCAGCATGGCAATGTGAAATTCAGACGATTAATTGCGATCGTTCTGGATGCGGGCACATTGACCTATCTTTTGTTGATTGGTGGCCGGCATTCTGCGCCTCTGTATTTTTTCTATCTCTGGATCATCATTGGCTACGGCTTTAGGTTCGGACAGAAATATCTTGTACTTGCCCTGACTCTGTCCCTGCTGGGATTTGGTCTGACTATCTATCTGGTGCCATTTTGGGCAAAGGAGCGTGGCCTTTCCATGGGTTTGTGGGTAGGCATGCTCATGATTTCCATCTATTTCAATACCCTGGTGGGTCGTTTGTATAAGGCCTTAAATTATGCAGAAACTGCTAACAATGCAAAGCGACAATTCATCTGCGCCGTCAGCCATGAGTTGCGAACGCCATTAAACGCCATCATAGGCATGGTCGATTTAATGAAAAGTACCCGCATAGATCGTGAACAGTCTGACATGCTCGATTGCATGACAACGACATCTCAGCTCATGCTATCCCAGATTGAGGACGTGCTTGATTTTTCGAAAATAGAAGCAGGGAAGATGTCGATAGAGCATACAAAATTTGATCTTTATCGCCTGGTTCACAGCACACTGGCTATTTTTCGTTATCGTATAGATCCGCTGAATATAGAACTCATGATTCATGTTGCTTGTGATGTGCCATGGATGATCTATGGCGATCCTCATCATTTACGGCAAATTTTAGTCAATCTCATAGGAAACTCTGTGAAATTCACTGAGCAGGGAAGAATTGCCTTGCAAATTTCAGCACTGGATAAAAATGAGTCACAGGTCAAAATCAGATTTTCAGTCAAAGATACAGGCATAGGTATTCCACAAGAGGCGCAAAGCCGAATTTTTGAGAGCTTTACACAAGCAGAAGAAACCACGGCGCGTCGTTATGGTGGCACAGGACTGGGAACGACCATCTGCAAGCAATTAGTTGAATTAATGAAGGGCAAAATAGGATTTAGCAGCCGCCAAGGAGAGGGAAGCGAATTCTGGTTTGAAATTGAATACACCTTCATTGATGAACCCGACAGTCAGGATCAATTACCTCGGCACGCACAGTGCCTGATTATCAGTCCAGAAGAAAAATATGCACGATTGCTGACTGACGTGAGTGAGTGCACCGGCATAGCGCCGTTATTGGTTCAATCATTTAATCTTGGGAAACAGAAAATTGAGCAATCCAATCTAGACGGATCTCCGATACGGATGGTATTTCTTGATGAACCCTGGCCGTATTATTTGAGTATTGAGGATTATGTGACTTTACTCAAATCACGTGTGCATGATTTACATAAAGCGGGCAATCACATATCGATGACTCTGGTCTTATTAGCGCCTGAAGAAATTGAGCCTGATATATTGATTCAGGTGGCGGAAAAAGCAGGATTTTTTTCAGTGCTTGGTGAGTGGCATGAATATAAATCCTTGCTAAATCTATTGCATTCACATTTTCTGGTTCTTGACAGAGAACGTGAATTCCAGACAGACGTCAATCAAAGCAGCAAAAATTATTTATCTGAAGTATCGGATATACGGATAAATAAAATCGGTGATAGTTATGCCGTATTAATCGCAGAAGACAATCCAACCAATCGTAAGGTCATACAAAAAATACTGGAGCGTGACGGGCATCACTGCACTTTGGCCAGAGATGGTGAAGAGGCACTCGATTTAATTGAGAAAAAAGAATTTGATGCCATTGTGCTCGATATGAATATGCCAAAAATGGCGGGCACGGATGTGGCCAGAATATACAGACTGATGCGGGGCGGACTGAGGCGCGCGCCTATCATCATGTTCTCCGCGAATGTGACGCCTGAGGACAGGAATGAAAGTATCGAGGCCGGAGCGGATGAATTTTTACCCAAACCGATACAGGTGAATTTATTTCTGCATACCTTAACTACCCTGGTTCAGAAATTCAGAGATTCAAGATTAGAAAATTCCATGCATTTAAAAAAGTTTCTGAAAATATCACAAGCAGATGAGCTGGTTCTTAATCTTGGAAATTTGATTGATCTGGAAGACGTCAGTAAAGACAAAGATTTTCTTGACGATCTAATTCTTGAATTTAT
>CAIQLE010000114.1 GCA_903872555.1 uncultured bacterium | reverse complement strand
TTCCATGAGATCCAGATCCTGATGTGTCCAGCCGGCTTTTTTCAGGCACAACTGACTGGCCGAGACCGGGCCCATGCCCATGATGCTGGGATCCAGACCCGCAGACGAGTAAGCGGCAATTTTTGCCAGCGGCTTCAAGCCCAGCGCCTGCGCTTTTTTCGCGGACATCAGCATCACGGCGGCAGCGCCATCATTGATGCCTGAGGCATTACCGGCTGTGACCGTGCCTTCTTTGGAGAAGGCAGGGCGCAGTGATGAGAGCGATTCCAGCGTACTGCCGGCTTTGATGTATTCATCGCTGTCGACCACGATGCTGCCTTTTTTGCCAGCGATTTCCAGCGGCAGAATTTCATCTTTGAATTTACCTGCTTTTTGCGCGGCTTCGGCCTTGTTCTGTGAAGCGAGTGCGAATTCATCTTGCTCGCTGCGCGAGACATTGAATTTCTTCGCCACGTTTTCAGCGGTGATGCCCATGTGGTACTGATTGTAGACATCCCACAGACCGTCCACGATCATGGTGTCGACCAGTTTGGCGTCACCCATACGGAAGCCATCGCGCGAATGGTTCAGCACATGGGGCGAGGCGCTCATATTTTCCTGACCGCCGGCGATCATGATCTCGGCATCGCCGCAAAGTATGGCCTGGGCTGCGAGATGAGTGGCTTTCAGACCGCTGCCGCACACCTTATTGATCGTCATGCCGGGAATCCTGTCCGGCAAACCACTTTTAATCACAGCCTGACGCGCCGGATTCTGGCCTACACCTGCAGTCAGTACCTGACCCAGAATCACTTCGCTGATGAGTTGCGGATCGACGCCAGATTGCGCGAGTAAACCTTTGATCACATGAGCGCCAAGATCAGCAGCGGCGATCTTGGACAGAGATCCACCAAACTTACCGACGGCGGTGCGTGTAGCGGCTACGATCACGACTTCATTCATGGGGATTCTCCTGTCAAATTCTATGCGGCTGAAACTGAATCAATCTGTTTATAAAATTCTGCTGATGCTGCATTCAGAATTGCAAAGCGCTCAATGCTAACGATCAAGTATTTACCAATCTTGATGACGCTCAAAAGTGCGCAAGAGTTTGGCGCAATACGGGCATTGCAGTGAAAGTGGGGTAGATCTGAGTTTAAGTAAGCGAGTCCTTAAGTCGATGAAATCGACAGGGATATCGCATTTAGAATAGCCTCGGTATCGCAGAGGGGTCTCTGCAATCAGAGCGGCGGGCAGGTTCGCACTTGAGGCGTACCACCCGGGGCACAGGCCAGCGAAGGGTATTCGCGGGACCATGGTGTTCACTATCCGGTGCTATTGGCACAGCTTTTTATTATTAAAACCTAGTCATCCGCTGAGGATATTAGCGCGATAGCTTGCGTTTAGGTAATAATTTTTCTTATAAAAAAAGACATAAACTATTCAGGCTCGATCAGCGGAAATAATGAGCGAATTTATTATCTACGTCTGAGAGCTGCCTAAGTATTCAGGCCTTATGTTTGATCCGCAGGGGTTATTCTGGCTGAGTTATGGCTTGTAATGGTCTGATCCGGAGTTGTTTGCGCGCCAGTGCACGACTCAGGATTTTGTAGGTATCGATGTCAAAGGAAGGTCTGGCAGGTGCCTGTTCCAGCAAGCTCCATAAGTCTGCTTCTGAGCGTGCGGTACCCAGATAGCACCAGTTGTTGACGACATGGACTTCCATGTCGTCCTCATCCCTTGCCTCGATCAGGCCGACCATACCGGCATAAGGCCAGGTCTTGATGTGAAGCTTGGCCAGCGCAGCTTCCAGCCGCGCACGGTGGAATGAAGCGTCTTCTTTGCCTACGCAAACGCCCTTGCACTGATGCAGCTGCCAGGCAAAACAAGGCTTGTTGACACCCGCTCTTCCTTCCATTCCCAGTTCAACCAGACAGAGCTGATGTAGTTCAGCCAGTTCTCTCAAGGCGCTTTCCGCTTTGCGTTTGGTGCTGAACAAACCATAGAGTCTGTCGGCGTGACCAAAATCCTGCTCGCTCGCCAGTGTCAGCACAGGCAGGGTGCGACCTCGTGCGTCTTCCTGCAGCCGCCATGCGCATAAATCACCTTGTCGCCTGAGCTTACGGTTGTGAATAGGCTGGAGATCTTTGATGAGCTGGGCTTCCAGCAGCAATGCGCCGATTTCACCTGCGGTCTGGCGCCACTCTATGCGGTGCAGTTGCTGAGAGAGCCGCATATCTTTGTAGAGCTTGTGGTCAGCGTTGAAATGCGACAGAACGCGCTGACGCAGACGCACGCTTTTACCTACATACAGCGGCTCATTATTTTCACCATAAAACAAATACACCCCGGGTGTATCGGGAATCTTATCAATGGCATCGGAAGCTAAGTGCGAGGGCAGGCTGGGGCGTTGTAGCAGGGAGTTCAGCACGGATTGAAACTGATTCTCTGGTAGCGTGCGCTGCAGTTTTTGCCACAACTGCCACAGCAAATCCGCATCGGCCAGTGCACGGTGACGGCCATCGGGCTGCAGATCATGACGAGTGATCAGCGCATCCAGATTATGTTTTTTTTCCAATGGAAAGAGGGCGCGTGAGAGCTTGACCGTGCACAGTACATCCGAACGGAAGGGCAGTCCGGCTTCGCTGAAAGCATTGCGCAGGAAACCATAATCAAAGCGCGCATTGTGGGCGATGAAGAGCGCACCTTGCAGTCGTTCATGTAAGGCGGGTGCCAGCTGTGCGAAAGTAGGCGCCCCTTGGACCATGGCATTGCTAATCCCGGTCAAGCCCTGAATAAAAGCGGGAATGGATACTTCGGGATTGACCAGACTGGACCAGGTGACAGCCTTGCCTGAGGCATCAACTTCTACCAGGCCGATTTCAGTAATTCGATCAGATACCGGATTGGCGCCTGTGGTCTCAAGGTCGATGAAGATTAATTTTTGAAAATCCATGCAGGAATAAGCGGACTTATTTGCCCCAGCTATCCTTGAGCGTCACGATACGATTGAAGACAGGTCGTCCCGGTGTGGAGTTCACGCGGTCTGCAACAAAATAACCATGTCGTTCAAACTGAAATTTATCGTCGGCTTGCGCTTGTTCGGCGCCTGCTTCCAGATAAGCCGTAATGATGGTTTTGGAATCAGGGTTCAAGGCGAGCTTGAAATCCTTGCCGCCGGCATCAGGATGAGGATCTTTGAACAAGCGGTCATACAGCCGGACTTCTGTTGCCACCGCATGCGCTGCCGATACCCAATGGATATTCCCCTTGACCTTGTAAGTAGAGGCACCTTCCGTGCCGCTCTTACTGTCAGCGAAGTAATTGCAATGGACGGCAATCACTTTGCCTGACGCATCTTTTTCGCAGCCTGTGCATTCAACTACATAGCCATAGCGCAGTCTGACCTTGTTGCCGGGGAAGAGACGGAAATAAGCCTTCTCAGGCACTTCCATGAAATCTTCTTCCTCTATCCATAACTCACGACTGAGTTCAAAGTTGCGGTTACCGCGTTCTGGATGATGCGGATGCACAGGCGCTGTGCAGGCTTCGCTTTGGCCTTCCGGATAGTTGTCGATGATGAGTTTCAGCGGCTTGAGCACAGCCACCGTGCGCGCTGCCTTGTCATCCAGATCATCACGCAAAGCGCCTTCCAGTGTCGCCATGTCGATCCAGCTATCCGACTTGGCTACACCGATGCGTTCTGCAAATAATTGCAGGGACTCAGGTGTATATCCACGTCTGCGTATACCGACGATGGTCGGCATACGCGGATCATCCCAGCCTTCGACGATGTTTTCTTCCACCAGTTGCAGCAACTTGCGCTTGCTGGTGATGGCATAGGTCAGATTAAGCCGTGCGAATTCATATTGCTTAGGCAGTGGCTGTTTGAAGAAGCCGCCTTCAGCCAGTCTTTCCAGTATCCAGTCATAGAAAGGACGATGGTCCTGAAACTCCAGTGTGCACAGCGAGTGCGTGATATTTTCCAGTGCATCCGAAATCGGATGCGCATAATCGTACATAGGGTAGATGCACCAGTCATCGCCGGTACGGTGATGATGCGCATGTCGTATGCGATAGATCGCTGGGTCACGCATATTCATGTTGGGCGATGCCATGTCTATTTTGGCGCGCAAGATGTGTTCACCATCTTTGAATTCGCCCGCCTTCATGCGGCGCAGGATATCCATTGACTCCGCAGCAGGACGGTCGCGAAAACGCGAGTTCTTGCCGGGCTCGCTGAAATTGCCGCGATTGGCAGCCATCTCGTCGGCACTCTGGCTGTCGACATAGGCATGGCCTGCTTCGATCAGCCATTCAGCCATGGCATATAGCTGGTCAAAATAATCACTGGCAAAATACTTGTGCTCGTCGCTGTTGCCTTGCCAGGAAAAACCCAGCCATTGCACACTGTCGATGATGGTGTCGACGTACTCCTGGTCTTCCTTGGTGGGATTGGTGTCATCAAAGCGCAGATGGCAGCGGCCGTCGTAATCACGTGCCAGACCAAAGTTCAGACATATGGATTTCGCGTGACCTATGTGCAAATAACCATTCGGTTCAGGCGGGAAGCGCGTGATGACGGCAGGCAGTGGCTTGCCTTGTGCATCGATGCGGCCTGCGTATTTACCGCTCTGGCTATCGCTGTCGATAATGCCGCGCAAAAAATTGGAGGGCGCTGCTGTAGCGCCGTGCTTGCTGTCATTGCTCATGGATGAGGGAGATACTGCGAAGAGGAATTGCCTTCATTTTACCGTAGGCACCGCGCTTGTTCGCGACCGCCTACAATTCTTGCCGGGAGGATAGCGTATGTGGAAATACCCGAGAGTACTGGCGCATCGTGGTGGCGGTAGTCTTGCGCCGGAAAATACCCTGGCAGCATTGCGCTGCGGGCTGGCGCATGGCTTTCATGCGGTGGAATTTGATGTCATGGCCTTGCGTGATGGCGCGCTGGTCTTGATGCATGACCCTGAATTGGGGCGTACGCTGGCCGGGCAGGGGCAGGTGGCCGATTGCTCTATGGCGGAACTGGCGGCGATGGATGCGGGCAGCTGGTTTTCAGCAGAATTTGCCGGAGAGCCCGTACCAGACTTTGAGGCCGTGCTGAGTTTTTGTCTCGCGCAGGGCATCTTCATGAACGCCGAAATCAAACCAGCGCCCGGGATGGAAGTCGATACGGGTCGTCGGGTGGCTCAGGCTTGTGCCGGTCTTCCAGATGGCTCTGTGCTCTTGTCCTCATTTTCTCTGCATGCGCTGATGGCTGCGAAGGCGGCCGCACCTCAGGTGCCGCGCGCCCTGTTGGTGGAGGCGGTACCTGATGACTGGCAGGCTCAGCTGAATCAGACAGGAGGTGTCGCCTTGCATGCGAAGGCTAGCCTGCTGAGTTCCGCTCAGGCCGCCGTCGTTAAACGGGCAGGTCTGGGCTTGCTCTGTTACACCGTAAATCATCCTGAACAGGCGCTTGCCCTGCTGGCCATGGGCGTGGATGCGATTTGTACGGACAGGATTGATCTGATCCCTGCAGATTTTTACGATTCTCCGGTTTTGCGTTAAGTATTCGGCAATTGATGCTGCCTTAGCGCAGGCATCCCATCCAGTCTGACGGGGTGCTTCACGTATAATCTGCGGTTTGCCGACGGCTGTGCCGTCGCCTTGCGCTTCGTCGCTCCTTGCCATCTAAATGCCCCATGAACTCGTCTGAAATCCGCGAAAAATTCTTAAGCTTCTTCGCATCCAAAGCTCACACCGTTGTCCGCTCATCCAGTCTGGTTCCGGGTAATGACCCGACGCTGCTGTTTACTAATTCGGGCATGGTGCAGTTCAAGGATGTTTTCCTTGGCACGGATAAGCGCAATTATGTGCGTGCCGCTTCGGTGCAGCGTTGCCTGCGCGCCGGCGGTAAGCACAATGACCTCGAAAACGTGGGCTATACCGCGCGTCATCACACCTTCTTTGAAATGCTGGGTAACTGGTCTTTCGGCGATTACTTCAAGCGTGATTCGCTGAAGTGGGCGTATGAACTGCTCACCCAGGTATATGGACTGCCGGCAGAAAAACTCTGGGCCACCGTGTATCACACGGATGATGAGGCTTATGACATCTGGGTCAATGAGATTGGTCTGCCGCCTGAGCGTGTAGTGCGCATCGGGGACAACAAGGGCGCTCCCTATGCCTCGGATAATTTTTGGCAGATGGCCGATACCGGCCCTTGCGGTCCCTGCTCAGAAATTTTCTATGACCATGGTCCCGATATCTGGGGTGGTCCTCCCGGCAGCCCCGAGCAAGATGGCGACCGCTACATAGAAATCTGGAACAACGTCTTCATGCAATTTGACCGCCAGATCGATCCGGTCACAGGCGAAGCCACGATGACGCCTTTGCCTGCACCTTGTGTCGATACCGGCATGGGGCTGGAACGTCTGGCTGCCGTCATGCAGCATGTGCACAGCAACTATGAGATTGATTTATTTGATCGCCTGATCAAGGCTGCGGCGCGCGAAACCGGCGCTCAGGATCTGAGCAATAACTCACTCAAAGTCATCGCCGACCATATCCGTGCCTGTGCTTTTCTGGTGACCGATGGTGTAGTGCCGGGCAGCGAAGGCCGGGCCTATGTGCTGCGCCGTATCGTGCGCCGTGCTCTGCGTCACGGCAATAAACTGGGTCAGAAAAAGCCTTTCTTCTACAAACTGGTGCCTGATCTGGTGAAGGAAATGGGCGAGGCCTATCCTGAGCTGGCTGAAGCCGCTGATCGTGTCGCCAAAGTATTGAAGCAGGAAGAAGAGCGTTTTGGTGAAACGCTGGAAAACGGCATGAAGATCCTTGAAGCAGCACTGACCAAGGATCCGGGTCAGTTAGATGGCAAGACCGCATTTACGCTGTATGACACCTATGGTTTCCCGCTCGATCTGACCGCAGACATTTGCCGTGAACGTGATGTGACGCTGGATGAAGCCGGCTTCCATGCCGCCATGGACAAGCAAAAATCGACAGCGCGCGCGGCAGGTAAATTCGAGATGGCCACGGGCCTTGAGTACACGGGTGCGAAGACGACTTTCACTGGCTATGATCATCTGCATGATCAGGGTGCTGTGCTGGCGCTGTATGTCAACGGTGCCGCGGTTAACAGCATAGAGGCCGGACAGGATGCGTTGGTCGTACTGGATCGGACTCCCTTCTATGCTGAATCAGGTGGCCAGGCCGGTGATGTGGGACTCATAGAGAATGGCAGCGCCAGTTTTGAAGTGAGCGATACGCACAAAATTCAGCCGGACGTGTTTGGTCATCATGGACAGCTGAAGTCCGGAAAACTCAGCGTGGGCGACAAGCTGGAACTGAAAGTCAATGCTGGCATTCGTGCTGCATCCATGCGCAATCACTCAGCCACCCACCTGATGCACAAAGCTTTGCGTACCGTGCTCGGTGGTCATGTGGTGCAAAAAGGATCGCTGGTTGACGCTGACAAAACGCGTTTTGACTTCAGCCACAATGCACCGCTGACGGCGGATGAAATCCGTCGCATTGAAGCGCTGGTGAATCACGAAATTTTGCACAACGATGCGACTCAGGCACAGCTGATGTCCTATGACGATGCCATCAAACAGGGTGCGATGGCTTTGTTCGGTGAAAAATATGGCGATCAGGTGCGCGTACTGGGTATAGGTACATCGACTGAACTGTGCGGTGGCACGCATGTGACCCGCACCGGTGATATCGGTCTTTTCAAGATTGTTTCCGAAGGTGGTGTCGCTGCAGGTATCCGCCGTGTGGAAGCGGTCACAGGCGAGCACGCGCTGGCACTGGTGCAATCACTGGCAGCTCGGGTGAATGACGCCGCCGCTGCGCTGAAAGTCCAGCCAGAAGAGATCACGCAGCGTATCGCGCAGGTGCAGGATCAGGTCAGAGGTCTGGAAAAAGAACTCGCAACCCTGAAAGCAAAAATGGCCTCTAGTCAGGGGGATGAATTGCTGGCTCAGGCGGTAGATATCAAGGGCATCAAAGTGCTGGCCGTCACGCTGGAAGGTGCGGATGTAGCGACCTTACGGGCTGTCATGGACAAGATGAAAGACAAGCTCAAGACAGCCGCCATCGTTCTGGCTGCAGTCGAGGATGGCAAGGTCAGCCTGATTGCAGGCGTCACAGCGGATGCCACTAGCAAAGTCAAAGCAGGTGAGCTGGTCAATCACGTGGCGCAGCAGGTCGGCGGTAAAGGCGGAGGGCGTCCGGACATGGCGCAGGCGGGCGGTACCGATCCGTCGGCATTGCCAGCGGCGCTGGCCTCGGTCAGTGGCTGGGTTGACCAGCGAGTGAGTTAAATCCATGGAATTTCAAAAAGATCTTGATGCGCGTGGCCTGAACTGCCCACTGCCCATATTGAAAGCCAAGAAGGCGTTGGCCGGTATGCAAACCGGGGCTGTGTTGCGTGTTCTGGCCACTGATCCCGGTTCAGTGCGTGACTTCAATGCCTTTGCGCGCCAGACCGGCAATGAATTGCTGGGACATGAAGAACATGAGGCGGCTGTTAAGGAATTTACTTTTTTCCTGCGGCGTAAATAAAGTCGGCGCATATGCGCCAAGTGAGCGTGCACTTCGTCTGGAATCTCAGGATGCCGATGGCCTTTGGGTCCGGATAACAGAACGACCGTGCGTAAATTTTGCGCGGCTCGTCGTTCGTCTCTATAATCGCGGTTTACGTTAACGTCAATTTGATTCCCAAGGACTCTCATGAAGGTACTGGTTCCCGTCAAACGCGTGGTCGACTACAACGTCAAGGTACGCGTTAAATCCGATGGCAGCGGCGTCGACATCGCCAATGTGAAGATGTCCATGAACCCTTTCGATGAAATCGCCGTAGAAGAAGCGATGCGTCTGAAAGAGGGCGGCAAGGCTACGGAAGTCATCGCGGTCTCATGCGGCGTCACGCAATGTCAGGAGACTCTGCGCACGGCGATGGCGATTGGCGCGGATCGCGCGATTCTGGCTGAAACAGATGTGGAATTGCAGCCGCTGGCTGTCGCTAAACTCTTGAAAGCCATCGCTGAAAAAGAGCAGCCACAGCTGATCATCCTCGGCAAGCAGGCAATTGATGATGATTGCAATCAGACTGGTCAGATGCTGGCTGCGCTGCTGGGCTGGCCGCAGGCGACCTTCGCTTCCAAGCTCAGTATTGAAGACGGCAAGGCAATCGTAACGCGTGAAGTGGATGGCGGTCTGGAAACGGTGTCACTGACACTGCCAGCGATCGTCACGACCGACCTGCGCTTAAATGAGCCGCGCTATGTGACGCTGCCCAACATCATGAAGGCCAAGAAAAAAACGCTCGATGTGATGACGCCCGATGCCTTGGGTGTCGATGTCACGCCGCGCATCAAGACACTGAAAGTGGCCGAGCCTGCTAAACGCTCTGCCGGCACCATGGTGCCTGATGTCGCCACCCTGGTTGCGAAACTCAAAAACGAAGCCAAAGTTATCTGATCAAGGATCCATCATGGCCGCACTCGTCATTGCTGAACACGATAATGCCTCTCTGAAGGCAAGTACCCTCAACACTATTACTGCTGCAGCAAAATGCAGCAGCGAAGTCCATGTGCTGGTGGCCGGACACCATTGCGATGCTGCTGCTGCAGCTGCTGCCCAGATTGCTGGCGTGAGCAAGGTGCTGGTGGCCGATGCTGAAGCCTTCGCTAACGGTCTGGCAGAGAACGTCGCCGAACAGGCGCTGGCTCTGGCAAATCATTATTCCCATGTACTGGCGCCTGCTACTGCCTATGGCAAGAACATCTTGCCGCGCGTTGCTGCCCGTCTTGATGTGGCGCAGATTTCTGAAATCACCAAAGTTGAATCGGCCGATAGTTTTGAGCGGCCGATTTACGCAGGCAATGCCATCGCTACAGTGCAATCAAGTGACGCTATCAAAGTCATCACCGTGCGTACCACGGGTTTTGATGCGGCAGCCACAGGTGGCAGTGCCACGATAGAAAAACTGACTGCTGTTGCCGATTCGGGCAAGTCGGCCTTTGTGTCGCGCGAAGTGGCGAAATCTGATCGCCCTGAACTGACGGCAGCGAAAGTCATCGTCTCGGGTGGGCGTGGCATGGGTTCGGGTGAGAACTTTAAGATACTTGAACCACTGGCCGACAAGCTCGGTGCAGCCATGGGAGCATCGCGTGCTGCTGTGGATGCGGGTTATGTTCCGAATGACTGGCAGGTGGGACAAACAGGCAAGATTGTCGCGCCTACTTTGTATATCGCGGTGGGTATTTCGGGTGCGATTCAGCATCTGGCCGGCATGAAAGATTCCAAGACTATCGTCGCTATCAATAAAGATCCTGAAGCACCTATTTTCAGCGTGGCTGATTATGGACTGGTCGGTGATCTGTTTGAGGCGGTTCCGGCATTGATCAAAGAACTGGGCTAATGGCTGCAGAGGGATAGCGCGCGCTATTCCTCTGACTCTGCTGCACGCTGCCAGACGCAAACAATAATTCAGGAGACAGAATGAGCTACGCCGCCCCATTGAAGGACATGGCGTTCGTTATGAACGAACTCGCCGGACTGGAAGCCATCAGCCAAATGCCCGGCTGCGAAGATGCCAGCCCAGAAACGGCTGAGGCTGTGCTGGAAGAAAATGCCAAGTTTTGCGCTGAAGTTGTAGCGCCCCTGAACTGGGCGGGTGATTGCGAACCCAGCCACTGGCATGACGGCAAGGTCACGACGACCCCGGGGTTTAAAGAAGCTTTCAAGGCCTTTGGTGAAGCTGGCTGGCAAGGTGTGCAGCATCCAGTTGAATTTGGCGGACAAGGTTTGCCCAAGCTGCTCGCCACACCTTGCATAGAAATGCTGAATTCAGCTAATTTGTCGTTTGCGCTTTGCCCATTGCTGACCGATGGTGCGATCGAAGCCTTGATGACAGCCGGTACCGATGCACAAAAATCGCTTTACCTTGAAAAACTGATCTCGGGCCAGTGGACCGGCACGATGAACCTGACAGAACCTCAGGCCGGTTCGGATCTTGCGTTAGTGCGCTCACGTGCTGTGCCGCAAGGCGATGGTACGCACAAGATTTTCGGCACCAAGATTTACATCACCTATGGTGAGCATGACATGGCCGAGAACATCGTCCATCTGGTGCTCGCCCGCACACCCGACGCGCCGGAAGGTGTGAAGGGGATTTCACTCTTCACCGTCCCTAAATTTCTGGTGAGCGCGGACGGATCTCTGGGAGATCGCAATGATGTGCATTGCGTTTCGATAGAACACAAGCTGGGCATCAAAGCCAGCCCGACAGCCGTGCTGCAATTCGGTGATCATGGCGGTGCCATTGGTCAGTTGGTGGGTGAAGAAAATCGTGGCCTTGAATACATGTTCATCATGATGAACGCGGCCCGTTTCGCGGTCGGCATGCAGGGCATTGCTGTGGCTGAGCGGGCATATCAAAAAGCTGTGTCATATGCGCGTGATCGTGTGCAGTCACGCGACCTGGCAGGCTCGGCTGGTCCGGTCGCCATCATTCATCATCCCGATGTAAAACGTATGCTGATGTCCATGCGTGCGCAGACTGAAGCGGCGCGTGCGCTCTCGTATGTGACGGCTTCGGCTTTCGATGCAGCGCATCATCATTCTGATGCGGCGACACGCAAGACCAATCAGGCTTTCTATGAATTCATGGTGCCTATCGTTAAGGGCTGGTCGACAGAAATGTCGATTGATGTCAGCTCCACCGGCGTGCAGGTACATGGCGGCATGGGTTTCATAGAAGAGACTGGTGCGGCGCAGTATTACCGCGATGCGCGCATTCTGACGATTTACGAAGGCACGACAGCGATTCAGGCGAATGACTTAGTCGGTCGCAAGACCATGCGTGATGGTGGCGCACTCGCCAAACAACTGCTGGCTCAGGTCACGCAGACGGCGACGACTCTGGCAGGCACTGATTCCGATGATCTGCGCGCCATTGCGCATCGATTGTCCGAGGCAAATACAGCGCTGGATCAGGTGGTGGATTACATAGCAGCCACCGCTAAATCGGATATCAAGGCAGCTTTTGCAGGCAGCGTGCCTTATCTGAAGCTGGCGGGCATCGTTTTTGGTGGCTGGCAGATGGCGCGTGCAGCGCTGGTGTCCCAGCAAAAATTGCAGGCTGGCGAAGGCGATGTGGCATTTTTCAACGCAAAGATAGGCACGGCCCGCTTTTTTGCCGACCACTATCTGTCACAGGCTACAGGCATCAGAGCGGCCATCGTCGAAGGCAGTTCCGGTGTGCTGGCGTTGAGCGCAGACCAGTTCTGAATTCGATGCTGACTGCTTAACCGTAGGCGCCGCCGGTCAGATAAAGATCAAAGCTGCGCGCCAGCGCCGTCAGAAGCAGGGTCGCGCCATAAAACAGATTGCTGACCATCAGCATGGCGATCAGCCAGCTGCTGTCGGAGGTCTGGCCTGATTCGGGGTTGTATCTGGCATCCCATTGCTCATCCGGCATCAGGCCGATGACGAAAGTCTCTATGCTGGCCACTAGCATAGAGAGCACTAGCAATGCCGCATTAATCAGCAGCGGCTGTTCTGGATGCGTCAGCAGCAGCACAGCGGTAACCGGCAGACAGGCTGCATGCAGCCAGCCCCAGCGATCCTTCAGTCCATGCAGATAAAAGCGGTGCAGGCCTGCAGCGCCTAGCAAAAGTGCTAACAATGCGGCCAGGCTTTTATTTTTGTGTTGGGGATTCATGGGCAGGAGTCGCTGATAATTTGAATGAAAGTAGTAGCAAAAAGATAAATTTTTACCCGAATGGCTATTTTTTAGCAGTCCACAGTGTGACCTAGTCGCCCGTTAGCTGCAAACAGACTGCCTTTGGGCTTGTTGCCAAGTGCTGAAAACCGCTATAATCGCGGTCTTTTCCCGTGTCCGTACCCCTTTTTTCGAGAACATTATGGTCGTAATTCGTCTGTCCCGTGGTGGTGCCAAGAAGCGCCCTTTTTACAATATCGTTGCAACTGATTCGCGCAATCGTCGCGATGGCCGCTTTATCGAGCGCATTGGTTTCTACAATCCTGTAGCTTCCGGCGCAGCCGAAGGCTTTAGCATCAAGATGGATCGTCTGACTCACTGGCAAAACGTTGGCGCACAGATGTCGCCTACCGTTGAGCGTCTGGTCAAGACCGCAGGCAAGAAAGCTGCCTGATTTTGAGTTCAGGCGGTGATCCGGGAGTCCCGGTTCCCGATGATCTGGTGTTGGTAGCGCATGTCACTGGCGCTTACGGCATTGCAGGATGGATCAGGCTCAAACCCTATGCTTCCGAGGCCAGCGCGCTCTTGCATGCAAAGACCTGGTGGCTGGACAAGCCGGTGCTGCATGATGTGGAAGTCTTGCAGGTGCGCACCCAGGGTGATGATGTTGTGGCCAGCCTGATGGGCGTTTCAGGCCGTGATGCCTCTGAGGCCCTGAAGGGCTGCACCGTTCAAGTCAGGCGTGCACATTTTCCGCCGCTGGACGACAACGAGTTTTACTGGATAGACCTGATAGGCCACAAGGTAGAGCACCTGAACGGTGACGTTCTGGGTGAGGTGGCGGATTTGATGGACAACGGTGCGCATCCCATACTCAGAGTGGCGGTCAAAACTCCGGGCACAGATAAAACGCAGGAAGTACTCATACCGTTTGTCGATCGCTTCGTAAGCAAGGTCGATACAGCAGAGAAAAAGATTACGGTGGATTGGGAGCTGGATTTTTAAGCGACCGTGCCGAGCAGGGAGATGAGCATGCAGTTTGACGTGATTACGCTCTTCCCTGAGATGTTTGCAGCGCTGACCGCCTCTGGCATTACGCGGCGCGCGCATGAACAAAAAAGGTTTGGCCTGTCTTTGTGGAATCCGCGTGATTTCACCAGCGACAATCACCGTACCGTAGATGACCGTCCTTACGGGGGCGGACCCGGCATGGTGATGATGGCGGCGCCACTCGAGGCTGCGATCAAGTCTGCAGCTGACAGGCAGCAGCAAGCAGGATTGCCGCGCCCGCGCACGATTTACCTCTCGCCTCAGGGCGCGCAGCTGAATCACGCTAAGGTGACACAGCTGTCAGCAGAACCGGGGCTGGTGTTGTTGTGCGGACGTTATGAAGCGGTGGATCAGCGATTGCTGGAACGCTGCGTTGATGAAGAGATCAGTCTTGGTGATTTCGTGCTGTCAGGCGGTGAAATACCTGCGATGGCCTTGATGGATGCAGTGATCCGTTTACTGCCAGGTGTGCTGAATGATGAGGCCTCTGCCGTCGAAGACAGTTTTGTGAACGGCTTGCTGGATTGCCCGCATTACACGCGACCTGAAGTGTATGGAGACGCGAAAGTGCCGGAGATTTTGTTGGGCGGTCATCACGGCGACATCGCTAAATGG
>CAIQLE010000113.1 GCA_903872555.1 uncultured bacterium | reverse complement strand
GCACTGCGGGAATTGTGCTGTGCCCTTCATGAACAGCACCACAGGGTGACCAGTCACGGTCTCTTTAATCCAGGATTGAACGTCGCTCATAAAGCCTCAGTAACAGGTTGCGGGTTTGAATAATTACGCCATTATAGGGAAAAGCCGGCGGGGTTGCCGTTGGCACTTCAGGCCTAGCCTTTCAGTTTTGCAAAGGCCGCCGCCATGGCGTTATTGGCTGGCGCCGGCGCCTCACGCTGAACGCGCGAAGTGCTGTCTCTGGCACTGCCAGCGTCCCGTCTTGCAGCCGGTCTGGCGGAAGGATCACGCTGCGCGCCATCGCGGCCCTCACCCGGTGCGGGAGCGGCGTCACTCAGCCGCATGGTCAGTGCGATACGTTTGCGTTTGGCATCGACTTCCAGCACCTTCACCTTAACGACCTGGCCGGCTTTGACAACCGTATGCGGATCTTTCACGAACTGATTCGACAAGGCCGAGATGTGAACCAGACCATCCTGATGCACACCGATATCGACGAAAGCACCAAAGGCCGCCACATTTGTCACTACGCCTTCCAGAATCATGTCAGGGCGCAGGTCTGAAATTTCTTCTACGCCGTCTTTGAAGCTGGCAGTCACAAAGGCAGGGCGTGGATCGCGGCCGGGCTTGTCGAGTTCTTTTAGAATATCTGCCACGGTCGGAACGCCGAAGCGCTCATCAGCAAAGCGCTTGGGGTCGAGTGACTTCAGCAGGCTGCTGTCACCGATCACGCCTTTCACATCGCGTTTGATATTCACCAGAATTTTTTCTACCAGCGGATAAGATTCCGGATGAACTGCAGATGCATCCAGTGGGTTGTCACCATTCATCACACGCAAAAATCCGGCAGACAATTCAAAAGTCTTGTCGCCCAGACGTGGCACCTCGCGCAGGGCGGCACGTGAAGCAAACATGCCTTTCTGATCGCGATAACTGACGATGCTTTGTGCCACATTGGTATTGAGTCCCGATACGCGTGCCAGCAAAGCCACCGAAGCCGTATTCACATCCACACCGACAGCATTCACGCAGTCTTCAACCACGGCATCCAGTGAACGCGCCAGACGAGTCTGCGAGACATCATGCTGATACTGGCCTACGCCTATGGATTTGGGATCGATCTTCACCAGTTCAGCCAGCGGATCTTGCAGGCGACGTGCAATTGATACGGCACCACGCAGCGAGACATCCAGATCAGGCAATTCTTTTGAAGCAAATTCTGATGCCGAATAAACGGAAGCGCCTGCTTCAGAAACAACAATTTTGTTGAGCTTGTAGTCAGGATGACGCTTGATCAGATCTTGCGCGAGCTTATCGGTTTCACGCGAAGCCGTGCCATTACCGATAGAAATCAGTGACACCTGATGCTTCTGCGCCAGTTGTGCCAGCACATGCAGTGAGCCTTCCCAGTCATTGCGTGGCTGGTGCGGATAAATGGTGGCGGTATCAACCACCTTGCCGGTGGCATCGACGACCGCGACTTTGACGCCCGTGCGCAGACCCGGATCGAGCCCCATCGTGGCGCGTGGCCCTGCAGGGGCGGCCAGCAGCAGGTCATGCAGATTGCGTGCAAATACTTGTATGGCTTCAGCTTCAGCTTCTTCGCGCAGCTTGGTCATCAATTCCGTTTCCAGATGCATGAAGGCTTTGACGCGCCAGGTCCAGCGTACCGTATCTATCAGCCATTTATCGGCGGCACGATTTTGCTGTGTCAGTCCGAAGCGCGCAGCAATCTTGCTCTCGCAAGGATTGAGTGGCGCATCCCATTTGGGTTTTTCAGCTTCGCTGTCCAAACGCAGAGTCACTGTCAGCATTTCTTCGCGGCGGCCGCGCAGCAATGCCAGCGCACGATGCGAAGGAATGCGGGACAGATTTTCTTCATACTCAAAATAATCGGCAAATTTTTCGCCGGCTTCCTGCTTGCCTTGAATGACTTTCGATTCGACGACGCCATGCTCTAGCAGGTAGACGCGCAAGTCCTGTATCAAAGTCGCATCTTCGGCAAATCTTTCCATCAAAATCTGACGTGCACCATCCAGCGCCGCCTTGGCATCGGCAACGCCCGGATTTTCTCCCTGATCTGTCGTGAAAGCAGCACGTAAATATTTCGCAGCCTCTTCTTCAGGATTCAATGTGGGATTACCCATCAGCGCATCGGCCAGCGCTTCCAGACCGGCTTCGACAGCGATTTGTGCCTTGGTGCGGCGTTTCTGCCGGTAGGGTAAGTAGAGATCTTCCAGTCTTGTCTTATCTTCTGCGTGTTGTATGGCATGCAGCAGCACGGGAGTCATTTTGTTTTGCTCTTCGATCGAGGCAATGATGGCTGTGCGCCGGCTCTCGAGTTCGCGCAAATAACGCAGACGTTCTTCCAGTAAACGCAGCTGTATATCATCCAGTCCGCCAGTCACTTCTTTGCGGTAGCGGGCAATAAAAGGCACGGTCGCGCCTTCGTCTAGCAGCGTG
>CAIQLE010000112.1 GCA_903872555.1 uncultured bacterium | reverse complement strand
CGAGTGCAGCACTTTCTGATTCAACGGTTTTTTGCTTGGCCTCGGCGTCGATGATCTCGCCTATGACTATGCCCGTCAATTTTCCATCCTGCACTTCAAGTAAGTTGGCGCGTGTGACGTCCAGCTTTAATTCCTGCTGCAGTCTGTCGGTGAAATAAGTGAAACCACCGGAGACCAGAATGGTGCGCAGGCCGGCTTGTTGGATACCTTGCAATAGTTCACGAGCACCGGCAGTCAGTTGCAATCGTTGTTCAAATACCTGATGCAATGCCGATGCATCCAGCCCCTTCAGTAAAGCTACACGCTGGCTCAGGCTGGCGCGGAAATCGAGTTCGCCGCGCATGGCGGCTTCGGTGATGGCAGAGACTTCTGATTTCAATCCCTGCATATCGGCGATTTCATCAATGCATTCAATCGTGATCAGGGTGGAGTCCATGTCCATCACCAGTAGACGGAAGTCCGACAAGGAAAAATCGGCGGGCACAAAGGCGCTGTCTATATGAGCCTCGCTGCAGGCCACAGCCACGGTAGAGCGGAGGGCAGATGAATCACTGATGCCATCACAACGAAAGGCATGCGGGCCCAGGGCTTGCAGGCTGTTTGCGCCGGCGATGTCGGCGATCTCACGGGCATGCGCTTCGGTCGCTTGTGGCCCTTGCAGTATCAGTTTCATGGAGACAGTGTTCCTATGTTCAGGCAGCCAGTGAACGTATGGTGGCTTTGACTTGCGTTACTCTGGCATTCAGGTCAGGCATATCGACAGTGATCCTCAGCTTGTCTTGTCCGGACAAGCGTATGTGACGACTTTTTTGTACTAGTTCGATGATGCGCATGGGATCAATCGGTGGCTTGGGCTCAAATTGCAGCAAGGCGGATTCAGCGTGGGCATCGATCTTGATGATGCCCACCGCCTTGGCTGATATGCGCAGCCTGTGGGTTTCGATCAGCGCCTTGACGGCATCCGGCAGCTTGCCGAAACGGTCAATCAGTTCTTCCTGCAGGTCGTCGATCTTTTCCTGCTGTTCGCAATTGGCCAGACGCTTGTAGATAGACAGACGTTCATGCACGTCACCACAAAAATCGCTGGGCAGCAGAGCCGGCACATGCAAATTGATTTCAGTGGTGGTGGAGAGAGGCGACGCCAGATCCGGCTCTTTGCCATTTTTGAGTGATCTGACTGCGGCGTTCAGCATGTCGGAATACAGCTGGAAGCCGATTTCCGTCATCTCGCCTGACTGATTTTCACCCAGCACTTCACCTGCACCACGTATTTCCAGATCATGCATGGCCAGATAGAAACCACTGCCCAGTTCTTCCATTTGCTGAATCGCTTCCAGACGACGCTCAGCCAGCTTGGTCAGGCCTTGTACATCTTGTACCAGCAGATACGCATAGGCCTGATGATGCGAGCGGCCCACACGGCCACGCAGCTGATGCAGCTGTGCCAGACCGAAGCGGTCCGCGCGGTGCATGATGATGGTGTTGGCGGTGGGGACATCAATGCCGGTTTCAATGATGGTGGTGCAGAGCAGAATATTGAAACGCTGCGCCACAAAATCACGCATCACTTTTTCCAGCTCGCGCTCATGCATCTGTCCATGGGCAATACCTACGCGTGCTTCGGGCAATAATGCTTCGAGCTTGGCGCGCCGGTTTTCTATGGTCTCGACTTCATTGTGCAGGAAATAAACCTGACCGCCGCGCTTCAATTCACGCAGACAAGCTTCACGCATGACGGAATCAGATTCGCTGCGCACAAAGGTTTTAATCGCCAGCCGCTTTTGCGGGGCGGTGGCAATGATAGAGAAATCGCGCAGGCCTTCGAGTGCCATACCCAGCGTGCGAGGTATGGGTGTGGCGGTCAGCGTCAGGACATCGACTTCGGCACGCAAGGCTTTCAGCGCTTCTTTCTGACGCACACCGAAGCGGTGTTCTTCATCGATGATGACCAGACCCAGACGCTGAAACTTCACATCGCCTGAAAGCAGTTTATGAGTGCCGATGACGATATCAATCGAGCCATCCGTCAGACCTTTTAAAGCCTGCGTCACTTCTTTACCCGTGCGGAAGCGCGAGAGCTCAGCAATTTTCACTGGCCAGTCGGCAAAGCGGTCAGCAAAGGTTTGCGCATGCTGTTCGGCCAGCAGGGTAGTGGGTGCCAGAATCGCTACTTGCTTGCCGCCCATGACAGCGACAAAGGCAGCGCGTAAAGCGACTTCTGTTTTGCCAAAACCCACGTCACCGCAGATGAGTCTGTCCATGGGCTTGCCCGAGGTCATATCACCAATCACGGCGTTGATGGCAGCTGACTGATCGACGGTTTCATCGAAGCCAAAGCTTTCTGCAAACGCCTCGTAGTCATGCGCTGAATACTGGAAAGCATGACCCTGACGCAGCGCGCGGCGCGCATACAGATTCAGTAATTCGGCAGCGGTATCGCGGATTTGTTCAGCCGCCCGGCGTTTGGCTTTTTCCCACTGACCTGAACCCAGTGAATGCAAGGGCGCATCTTCAGGCGCAGCACCTGAGTAGCGTGAGATCACATGTAATTGCGATACTGGTACGTAGAGCTTGGTCTCTTTGGCGTATTCCAGATGCAGAAATTCAGTTTCGCCTTCACCCAGGTCCATGCTGATCAGACCCTGATAGCGGCCTATACCGTGATTCACATGCACTACCGGATCGCCGATCTTGAGTTCGGATAGATCGCGCACCATGGACTCGACCTGCGTCGGACCTTCCTGACGTTTGCGTCCGGCGCGACGGCCACTGCCTGCGTACAGCTCAGTCTCTGTGATATAGACCACATTGCCGAGATCCTGCGATAGCACGGCGCCTGCATGCAGAGGCGCGACGCACAGCACCAGCTTGTCGCTGCTGGTGAAGAAATCATCCAGACTGTCACAGGCCTGCAGCGGCAGAGCATATTCACTGAAATATTCGCGCAATGTTTCGCGCCGGCCGCTGGATTCAGCGCAGATCATGACCCGCTTGTCGGTCTGCAGCAAAAAGGAACGCAAATTCGTCAGCGGATCATCCAACCTGCGATTGACCGCAATATCAGGCAAGGGCGCCGATAGTTCAGAGGCTGCAGCGGCGGCCTGCATGACCCAGCGGCCATGCGGTTTCAGCAGAGTGAAAAAATCTTCATCGCTCAGAAAAATTTTCTCAGGTGGCAGTAT
>CAIQLE010000111.1 GCA_903872555.1 uncultured bacterium | reverse complement strand
CGATACAATGGCGACTTAAGATTTTTCATCCATCCCTTCCCCCATGCCGCACGGACTCAATGCGCCTCAACGCGCTGCTGTTAATTACATCGATGGTCCCTGTCTGGTGCTCGCAGGTGCAGGCTCGGGGAAGACGCGCGTTATCACGCAAAAAATCACGCACCTGATTGAGTCTTGCGGTTATGAGCCCAGAAATATCGCAGCACTCACCTTTACCAACAAGGCGGCGCTGGAAATGCGCGAGCGCGTCGGCAAATTACTGAAAGATCCGCGCCAGGCCAAACAACTTACTGTGTCCACTTTCCACTCACTGGGTGTGAACATCTTGCGGCGTGAGGCCAGCGCGATAGGCCTGAAGGATCGCTTCTCCATTATGGACAGCGATGATTGCTTTGCCATCGTGCAGGATCTGTCGGCAACCACCGACAAGGCGGCGATACGCCGCATGCAGACCGCCATGTCCCTGTGGAAGAATGCCTTGCTGACGCCCGACGAAGCGATCAGTCAGGCCAAAGATGAAGAAGAAGCCCAGGCAGCGCGCGTCTATCGGAATTACGTGGCCACACTATCTAGTTATCAGGCGGTCGATTTCGATGATTTGATCAGATTGCCGGTAGAACTGTTCCGTAAGGATGAGGCAGCGCGTGACCGCTGGCAGCGGCGCCTGCGATATCTTTTGCTGGACGAATATCAGGACACCAATACCTGCCAGTATGAACTGGTGAAATTGCTGGTGACTGGGCCGGGCAAAAAACCCATGTTCACGGCCGTGGGTGATGATGATCAGGCCATTTATGCCTGGCGTGGCGCGACGATAGAAAATCTGCGAACCCTGCAAGATGATTTTCCTGATCTTAAGCTGATCAAGCTGGAGCAAAACTATCGCTCCAGCACCCGCATCTTGCAGGCGGCAAATGCCGTCATTGGCAATAATCCGAAACTGTTTGAAAAATCCCTGTGGTCAGAATTAGGTGCGGGCGACCCTATCAAAGTGCATGCCATGGAAGACGAGGAAGCCGAGGCCGATCAGGTAGCCATCATGCTGTCGGCGCATAAATTTGACAGGCGCGCAAAATTTTCAGATTACGCCATTCTGTATCGCGGCAATCATCAGTCGCGCGTGCTGGAAAAAGCTTTGCGCCGCGAGCGCATTCCGTATGTGATGTCAGGCGGACAGAGTTTTTTTGATCGTGCCGAAATCAAGGACATCATCAGCTACCTGCGCCTGATTGCCAATGGCGATGATGATCCTGCTTTCATCCGTGCCGTCACCACACCGCGTCGCGGCATAGGTCAGGCCACGCTGGAAGCGCTGGGTGAATTCTCGGGCCAGTGGCAATGCTCTTTGTTTGAAGCCGTATTCAAGGGCGGCATAGAAGCGCGCATGAATGACAGACAGTTGGGTCCCTTGCGCGAGTTCTGTGATTTCATCAATCAGCTCGAAGCCCGCGCCTCACGCGTCGGTGCCGCCGGCAGTGGTGAGAATGCCGGTGCGGTGCTGGATGACATGATGAAAGCCATCGAATACGAAGCCTATTTATATGGCACTTTCGATGACAAGCAGGCACAGGATAAATGGCAGAACGTACTCGACTTCATAGGCTGGCTGAAAGAAAAAGGGAATGGCGGTCGTGATGGCACCGATCCTGAAAAATCCCTGCTCGAACTGACTCAGATGGTGGCGCTGATGAGCATGCTCGAAGGGCGCGATCAGGAGCCCGATGCCGTGCGCATGTCGACACTGCATGCTGCCAAGGGACTGGAGTTCGGTCATGTATTTATGGTGGGCGTAGAAGAAGGCATACTGCCGCACAAAGGTGATCCAGATGCATCAGCAGAGCAGATAGGGCAAAGACTGGAAGAAGAACGTCGCCTGATGTATGTGGGCATTACGCGCGCCCAGCGCAGCCTGACCATCACCTGGTGCAAGAAGCGTAAACGCGCACGTGACAGCCTCAATTGTGAACCTTCGCGCTTCATCAAGGAAATGCGGCTCGATGAAGGCGAGGTCTTACCCGATGAATCGGAAATTCTGACGCCGCAAAACAGACTGGCCAATCTCAAAGCCCTGTTGCAAAAACCTAAGGCTGCCTGAATCTGTTTCAGGCCCGACAAAAACAACACTGAGGCAATTTATGGAACTCGAAGATCGCCTGATTAATTTAGAGAGCAAGCTTGCTCATCAGGAGTATCTGCTGGATGTGCTGAACCAGACCGTCTATGAGCAGCAGAAAAAAATCGATGAGCTCGACAAACTTTGCATCGCTCTGGCCAAGCGCCTCTCCGATGTGCAGTCACGACAGCCAGATGGCTTGCCCGCAAATGAAAAGCCACCGCACTATTAATCATGATCAACGAAAAAATTCTCGCGTCGCTGCGAACGGAAATCAATGAGCAGACCGCGCAATTGCCATGGACAGAGTTGCAGCGCTTCTTTGCCAATGGCAGTGTGATCGCTGTGGCAGCTGAATTGGATCTGATTGATGTAGGCGCGCGTATCGCAGCCGACGACAAGGCCAGCGTGCAGGAATGGATGAGGCTGGGTTTGCTGATGCGAGCCAGCGATGAACAGGCCAGTGTCTGGCAGGCGCAGAATGCCTTGTTGTGGACCGTGGTGGTCAAGCCCTGGATACTGGTGCAGCAAGAACGACTGCATCCACAGGCGCCGACACAGTAGATTCAGTCAATTTATCAATACCGTAAAT
>CAIQLE010000110.1 GCA_903872555.1 uncultured bacterium | reverse complement strand
TGGTGAAGAACTAGGCGGACTGCGTGCACTGAATTTCTATCATCGCAAGAGCGCCATACAAGGACCTGCTGCAGCACTCGAAGCATTAAAGCAAGGCAGCACACCACTCAGCTACTGAAACAGTATTTAAAGAAAAGGCGCGACGACCCATAAAAATAATCAGGGCGTCGCTGGAGGAGACCACATGCATCATGCGCACCCAGAGCCACCTGAGCGCTTCAATTTCGCGCGCCATATTCTTGCGCTTAACAGCGGCAGAAAAAACAAACTCGCCTATCGCGATGACAGCCGCGAACTGACTTATGGCGAACTCGATGAGCGCATACGACGCTTCGCAGCCGGACTACTGCAGCAAGGCCTGCAGCCAGAGCAGCGCATCCTGCTGGTAATGCAAGACAGCATAGATATGCCCGTTGCATTTCTGGGCGCTCTGTTTGCCGGCGTTGTACCCGTACCCGTCAATACCCTGCTGCCGGCAGATAACTATGCCTACATGATGGCGCATTGTGATGCGAAGCTGATTGTCGTCTCGGATGTCTTGTTGCCCGTGGTACAGCAGGGGCTGACACTGGCGGACAGAAAGATACCCTTGGTCATCAGCGGTCAGGCGCATGAATCAGCGGGCATGCCATTGAATGCCATGCTCACAGCGGAACCCCTGAGCGATCTGGCGCATGCTGACACGCATGCAGATCAGTTTGCCTTCTGGCTGTATTCCAGCGGCTCTACAGGCCAGCCCAAAGGCACAGTACATTCGCACGCCAATCTTTACTGGACCGCCGAGCTCTATGGCAAACCGGTACTGGGATTACGTGAAGATGATGTGGTCTTCTCGGCGGCGAAATTATTTTTTGCCTATGGTCTGGGCAATGCGCTGACCTTTCCTCTGACGGTTGGTGCCACGACAATACTGATGGCAGATCGTCCCACGCCCGCCGCCGTATTCGACAGACTCACTCAATATCAGCCTACGGTCTTCTATGGCGTACCGACGCTGTATGTCGCCATGCTGGCTTCTGATGTCATCCCTAAACGCGAACAGGTCAGACTGCGGATCTGCGCCTCGGCCGGCGAGGCCTTGCCGCGCGAAGTGGGTGAAAAATTTACTTCGCATTTTGATTGCGAGATTCTGGACGGTCTGGGCTCAACTGAAATGCTGCATATCTTCCTGTCCAATCGCAGTGGTGAAGTTCAGTACGGCACGTCAGGCAAGCCCGTGCCCGGTTACAAACTCGAGCTACGCGATGAGGCGGGCACAGTGATAGGCAACGACAGCGTCGGTGAACTCTTTATACAAGGGCCAAGTGCAGCACATTTATATTGGACCAATCGTGAAAAAACGCAGACCAGCTTTCAGGGTTCCTGGGTGAAAAGCGGTGACAAATATATGCGAGATGCGCAAGGCTTCTACACTTATGCCGGCCGCAGTGATGACATGCTCAAAGTCAGTGGCCAGTATGTATCGCCGATCGAAGTTGAATCGGCACTCATGGGACATGAAGCGGTGCTTGAGTGCGCCGTGGTCGGCAAAACAGATGACAAGGGCCTGACAAAAACCGTGGCCTATGTGGTGCTGCGTAAGGGACATGCAGCAGGCACAGACACAGAGGCCGCACTCAAAGCCTTTGTCAAAACCCGGCTGACGCCGCACAAATATCCCAGAGAGATATGGTTTACCGCTGAGCTGCCAAAAACAGCGACGGGCAAAATTCAGCGTTTCAAACTGCGCGAGTTGAACGAGAACGACGCATGAATGGCGGACGCACATCGGCAGATAGCAAGCAAGTCTTTGGACTTAAGACAAACAAGCTAGCTTGTTCATGAGCGCCGCACTGACGCTGGATTGGTCCGGACGCAAGATTCAGATTGAATATGTCTGGGTAGGCAGCGATGATACAAATGCACCGGTCATGGTGTTTTTGCATGAGGGCTTAGGTTCGGTCTCACTCTGGAAAACATTTCCGGATCAGTTATGCCGGGCTCTGGGCATGCGCGGGCTGGTGTACTCTCGTCCCGGTTACGGCAGATCCACTGCGCGCGCTGCGCAAGAACATTGGGATGTGGATTTCATGCACAGGCAGGCCTATGAAGTTCTGCCAGCGCTCTTGCACGCATTATCGATCAGCCGTCCCTACTTATTCGGGCATAGCGATGGCGCTTCTATCGCCCTGCTCTACGCTGCAAAATATAGCGCTGACTTGCGCAGCATCATCGTCGTAGCACCGCATATTCTGGTGGAAGATATCAGCGTGGAGAGCATCACCCAGGCGCGTGAAGCCTATCTGCATCAAGGCCTGCGTGAGAAACTGGCACGACATCACGATGATGTAGATTCGGCTTTTTTTGGCTGGAACGATATCTGGCTTGCTCCGGCTTTCAGAAGCTGGAACATTCAGGGACTGCTGGAAACGATACGCTGCCCCGTGCTGGCGATTCAGGGCGAACAAGATGAGTATGGAACGATGCAACAAGTGCTGGGCATTCAGGACAGACTGCCCGATACCGAAGTCATCGCCCTGCCTACGTGCGGACACAGTCCGCATCGCGAGCAAACTGAGGCGGTGTTAGCAGCAGTCACGGCATTCGTGCACACTCATAGCATGCACTTGGCCGCGTCTGCGCCGGGTCTGACTTTGTAATTCAAAAAACGAGCTATCAGGCTTCGTCGTCTTCAATCGGCCTAGGCTTACCGTCGACTTCACTGATACGCATACGCTTACGACGGTCGCCCATCAATTCGCGCAGATCACGAATACTCAGATCAGTTACTTCGTGCATACGAATCAACAAAGAAGCGCCTACCGGCAAAGTGCGGTGACGAATCTTACTGATGACAGGTGGCCGAACCTCTAGTGCGCGCGACAAAGCCGCATCGTTTTTCAGGTTCAGCTTCTGGATCAGCGCATCTAGCAAACGATTCGGATCGTAGCCATCTTGCGAAACCAGAGGATGTTTTTCCATTTTTGTCTCTCCCCCATTAGATTTTGAGTAAGAAGCAGGGGCATTGAAATCAGCGCCATTACTTCCGAGCAATTACCCGAATGCTAATTTATATGTCATCGCAGCAACATTTTCAAGCCTTTGATCGAAAATAGCGCTCTGTTAATGCATTTTTTTTACAGAAAGTTTACTAAAAGAACATAAACAATCCGACAATAATTAAAATAATGATAAAAATCAATGACTTAGTATTTTTACAGCAAAACTTAGCGTTATCCAATTATCGATATATAAATAACAATAATAAAAAAGCACTCATTTATTAGATGAGTGCTTTTCTTAGCGCCAATCTTCAGCGCCGGCTTGCTATTGCTTACTTGCTGGCGGCTCTGGCCTCTTCCAGCAGACGTTTACCGTCGAAGCCTTTGGCTGTCATGTCCTTGACCCATTCATCGGTCACACTGGCTGTCGCTGCTTCCCAGCGTTTCACTTCCGCATCAGGCAAGGTGTAGAAAGTATTCTTGCGAGCTTCAGCAGACTTACGGCCTGGCAGCGCATCCTGAGCAAAGGTCTTACCCACCCAGGCAGAACGATCAGGGCCACTGTTGGCATCGATGACTTTTTTCAGTTCAGGTGACAGGCTGTCGTACTTAGCCTGATTCATCGCAAAAATGAATACGGTATTGAGCATCTGCGCACCACCCGCGGGTGTCTCGGTATGAAATTTCGTAATCTCTTCGAATTTCATAGCCGGTACCACTTCCCATGGAATCAGCGCACCGTCGATCACACCCTTAGACAAAGCTTCAGCAGCTTGTGGCAAAGGCATAGGTACCGGTGTCGCACCGAGCGCTGTCACCATCTTCGTACCCTGACGGGTAGGCGCGCGTACTTTCAGACCCTTGAAGTCTTCCAGAACCTTCACCTGCTTATTCGTAGTGTGCAAGAGTGAGCCATCATGCACATGAAAGAGAATCGGCTTCACGCCTTTGAATTCAGCTGTGGCGTTTTTCATTGCGTAAGACCAGAGGCCGCGGCTGGCACGCTCGGAATCACGCACCATGAAAGGCAGCTCAAACGCTTCAGACACAGGGAAGCGGCCCGCCTGATAACCCGGTACGGTCCAGACAATGTCAACTACACCGTCCTTGACCTGATCGAACAGCTGAGGTGGCGTACCACCCATTTGCATCGCAGGATAAATCTGGCACTTAAGCTTGCCGCCGGAATCTTTGGCGATCTTGTCGCACCAGGGCACCATGAAATTCATATGCGCTGTTGAGCCAGGCGGCAGGAAGTGATGCACCTTCAGTGTGATGGTCTGCGCTGAAACAGCACCGGCAAACAACATTGCCGTGATTGCCAGCGTGCGGATGAAACGATATGCCATGTCAGTCTTCCTCTCTCAGGATAAAACGGAATTAACCACCGAAGGTGTGTACAAGATAGAGCGAAATCACCGGGAAAAACACCAGCAAAATGATGCGCAGCAGATCAGAGGCCAGGAAGGGCATGACGCCCTTAAAGGTTTCCATGACTGGCACATCTTTCGCCAGACGATTGATGATGTAAATATTCATGCCCACAGGCGGATGCACCAGACCGATCTCCACCACCATCAAAGCCAGTATGCCGAACCACACCGACTTGTCCGGGCCACTCATGCCCCAGAAATCCAGGCCCATGACGATAGGATAAAAAATAGGAATCGTCAGCAAGATCATTGCCAGTGAATCCATCACACAGCCGAGGAAGATGTAAATCACCAGAATCGCAAACATCACCGACAAAGGTGGCATACCACTGCCCTTGACCCAGCCCGCCAGCTCCACCGGCATCTGCGTAATCGCCAGACCGGCATTCAGCATGTCCGCACCCAGCAGCACCAGAAAAATCATGGCGGTTGCCTGGGCAGTACCGGTGACACTGCGAATCACACCCTCGACCCGCATGCCGCCACTGACCATCGCAAGGATGCCGCAGGCAGCAGCACCAATAGAGGCCGCTTCGGTCGGGTTGGCCCAGCCATCGTAAATACCGACGATCACAACCATAAACACCAGCACAATAGGAATCACGCCAACCAGCGAACGCAAGGCCACACCGAGTGGCACGCGTGCACCGGCCGGACCGGCTTCTGGTTTCAAAGCCACCACAATACGGATCACCAGCATGTAACCCAGCATGGCAATCACACCGGGAATGACCGCTGCCATAAACAACTTGCCTATGGATTCCTGAGTCAGCACCGCATAGATCACCAGCGGCACCGAGGGAGGAATCATGATCCCCAGCGTGCCACCAGCAGCCAGTGCGCCTGTGGCCAGTGAGCCGGCGTATTTATAACGTTTCAGTTCAGGCAGTGCGACCTGTCCCATAGTGGCGGCAGTCGCCAGTGAAGAACCGCAAATGGCACCGAAGGCAGCGCATGCGCCGACAGCAGCCATTGCGACACCGCCCTTGAAATGGCCGACAAAATTATTCACGCAATTAAACAAGGCACGCGACAGACCGCCATTGGTCGCGAACTGCCCCATCAGCATGAAAAGCGGAATCACTGCCAGGTCATAATTCGAAAAGCGGGCATACGCCAGATTTTTGATGGAATTCAGCAAAGGCAGCCAAGAGTAATCATTCATCACCCAAAAGCCTGCCGCGCCGACGATGAACATGGAAATGCCGATATGCACACGCAAGGCGAGCATCATCAGCATCACGGCAAACATAATCAAACCTATCGTCATGCCGCTCATGCCTGCTCTCCCTCGTTGCGGGACGCAGACCAGTGCACCGCCATGTTATACAGACCCGCCATGGCCAGCAGCACAAAGCTGGGCACAATGGCAGCTACCACGGTCCACACCGGCCAGCTCAGCATCATGGAGCTTTCACCGGCCTCTTTGAGCGAGACAGCAGAAGCGCCGGTGCGCCAGGCCACCAGCAAGGCGACCAGTGCCAGCAACAAATGGGAGAGGCTGTCCAGTCTGTCTTTATTTTGATTTGAAAGTTTGGCGGTAAAAAAATCTACCCGCAGATGATGACGTTCCATCTCGCAATAAGCCAGCATCGCCGCCGAGGCGACAGCGGTACCCATCTGCATAATTTCTATGTCACCGGGAATAGGCGCCGATGCAAGTTTGCGTCCAACGATGGAGACTATGGACATCATTACCAGTGCAATGAAGCCCACTCCACCAGCAATCGCAAAAATTTTAGTGAGCGCGTGCAGCCTCTGTCCCCAAGGTCCACGAAACGGCTCATCCGGCACATCGTCTGCGCCGAGCATGACAACTTCCTGCATGACTACTCCCCTGTTGCGCGGGTTTGCCCCGTCTTTAAAAGGGGCAATCATAACCGCTATGACTGGCCCCTGTGTAGGCTCTTATATGTTGCGCTGCAAGGCGGGCAATATCTGCCCAGTGACCGCTCCAAAACCAATCTGATAAGCCTCGCCCTTGCAGCGCCCCCTTAGGGTCACGCGATCACCATCTTCCAGAAAACTGCGCTGCGTTATGCCATCTGCCAGCGTCAGCGGACGCTGGCCATTCCAGCTCAGCTCCAGCAGGCTGCCAAAAGAATCAGGGCTTGTACCGCTGATGGTGCCGGAAGCCATGAGATCACCCACACACACATTGCAGCCTGAGACCGTATGATGCGCGAGCTGCTGCGCCATGCTCCAGTACATGGCGCCGTAATTGGTGCGGCAGATCGTGCTTGATTGCGTCGCGCCCTTGGTTTGAAGTTCAACTTCCAGCGCAATATCGAAGCTATGCGCGCCCTCTTGCTGCAGATAGGGCAAGGGTTGCGGGTCCTGCTGCGGTCCCGCTATACGGAAAGGCTCCAGCGCTTCCATCGTCACGATCCAGGGCGAGATCGAAGTCGCAAAAGTCTTGGCATTGAAAGGTCCGAGCGGTACATACTCCCACTGCTGAATATCGCGGGCGCTCCAGTCATTCAGTAGCACCATGCCAAAGATCATTTCCTCAGCCTGATTCACTGAGAGAGCGTCACCCAGAGCTGTATTCGCACCCACGATGAAGGCGGTTTCCAGTTCAAAGTCGAGCTTGGCGCAAGCTGCATATGAGGGTTTATCAGCAATAGGCGCTTTCACTTGCCCCATAGGCCGACGCACATCCGTACCGCTCACCACCACCGAACTGGCGCGGCCGTTATAGCCCACAGGCAGATGCAGCCAGTTAGGCAGTAAAGCATTGGCAGGATCGCGGAACATCATGCCGACATTGGTTGCATGCTCTTTGGAAGAATAAAAATCCGTGTATCCCCCTACCCTCACAGGCAAATGCATCATTGCACTTGCTGCAGGTATCAATGCCTGTGCGCGCAGCACCTCATCATCACGCAAACGCGGATGATCATGCCGCAGCAGAACGCTGATGGCGGCACGTGTGGCATGCCATACAGGCCTGCCCAGTGCAATGAACTCATTCAGCGTGGCCTGATTAAAAACCGCATGGTCTGCTGGGCGCAATAAGGACTGTGTTTCCAGTACCGACAGATCCAGAATCCAATCACCAATGGCGACACCAGCACGTGGTGCGGCATCTTCTCTGGTGCTGAAAATACCGAAAGGAAGATTTTGTATAGGAAAATCAGAATCTGCCGAGACAGGAATAAATGAAATCAGGCTGGG
>CAIQLE010000109.1 GCA_903872555.1 uncultured bacterium | reverse complement strand
GGAATGCTGCCATAGTGGGCCGACACAAAATCCATGATGCCAAAAGAGAGGCATTCCACCTCAGGCAGGCCCGCAATCTGCCATACCTCATGCAGCGCCCCATGGGTTTCTATCAGGACGTGAACCGGCAGATCGCTGCGCCCAGCCTGAGCGGCATGGCGCTGAACGATGGCGATCGCTGTCTTGAGTTGTTGCAGGCTCTCTGCCTTGGGTATCACGAGGTAGGCAAGCCGGCTGGCAGCGCGGCTGCAGAGTGCGGCCACATCATTCTCAAAATGCGGGCTGGCAGGATCATGCACGCGCGCGCCTATGCGGGCAAAGCGGTTCTCATCACTGGCGATCAGATCGGCTGCCATAGCAGCGTGCGCATGCTCGTTGCCGGCAGCGGCGCCATCTTCACAATCAAAGGTAATGTCGAATACGGGCCCCAGCTGCTGCTGTAGGGCCATGGACTTGCGCATCAGCTTTTCCGATCCCGCATAGTGGTCACAGGCCGGCAATGAGACCGGCTGATGTGTACCCTGGAACAGAACCTCGGAAGGATGCATGAGCAGAGAAATAAAATCTGAGGGCAGGGCGCTGGCCTTTTCAGGTGCGCGATGGCTGAATCAAAGAACAGCGACTGGCACGCAGCCAGTCGCTGTCATCGTGTTGCTTAAGGCAGCAGATGCTTGACGCCGTCGCGCTCTTCAGTCAGCTCTTTCAGGGTCAGGTTGATGCGCTCTTGTGAGAATGCGTCAATGTCCAGACCCTGGACGATTTTGTATTCGCCATTTTCAGTCGTGACAGGGAAGCCGAACATGGTGTCTTTAGGAATGCCATACGAACCATCCGAAGGAATACCCATGGTGGTCCATTTGCCGTGAGTGCCGAGGACCCAGTCATGCACGTGATCGATGGCTGCATTCGCAGCTGATGCAGCGGAAGACAGACCGCGCGCTTCAATGATGGCACCGCCGCGTTTGCCAACGGTAGGCAGGAACACATCCTTGTTCCATGCTTCGTCGTTGATGCTGTCTTTCACCGAATGGCCATCAATGGTGGCGAAGCGATAGTCTGCATACATGGTTGGCGAGTGATTACCCCAGACGCAGAGTTTTTCTATGGAAGCGACAGGCTTGCCGGTCTTGGCAGCGATTTGCGACAGAGCGCGGTTGTGATCCAGACGCAGCATGGCGGTGAAGTTTTTCGCAGGCAGGCTTGGAGCCGACTTCATGGCGATGAAAGCATTCGTGTTAGCTGGATTGCCGACCACCAGAACTTTGACATTGCGTGATGCAACTGCATCCAGGGCCTTGCCTTGAACGGTGAAAATCTGTGCATTGGCTTCGAGCAGATCTTTACGCTCCATGCCGGGGCCACGAGGGCGTGCACCAACCAGCAATGCCACGTCAGCATCCTTGAATGCGGTCATAGGATCAGCGTGAGCGGTCATACCGGCGAGCAGAGGAAACGCGCAGTCGTCGACTTCCATCATCACGCCCTTCAGGGCCTTCTGGGCTTTTTCGTCAGGAATTTCCAGCAATTGCAGGATGACGGGCTGATCTTTGCCCAGCATATCGCCGTTGGCAATGCGGAACAGCAGTGAGTAGCCGATCTGGCCAGCGGCGCCGGTGACAGCAACACGCATAGGGGCTTTAGCCATGATGAATCTCCAATAGGGTCAAAAGGGTCAGGGAAAAAATGCGTTCCTACCCCGGGCTTGAGCCCCAAGGCAGCTTGTCCGCGAGTGTAGGCGGGCGGAATCACTCTGTCAATGCATATCTTATATCTTATATAAGACATATTACCCCAGAATTTTCTGGACGTTAAACGGGTAAATGTGGTGAAATCCTTTGCTATGAACCAAACCCTTATTCCACCTCCCGTTCCTAGTCCCGCACCTGCCGCGGGTAGTTCGGGTCTGGCATCGCCGACTTTCAGCCCGCTGTATCAGCAGATCAAGGCGCTGATCACGCAGAGCCTGCAGTCGGGTGAATGGAAGCCGGGCGAGCTGATACCCAGTGAAGTTGAGCTGGCCTATCGCTATAAGGTGAGTCAGGGCACGGTGCGCAAGGCCATTGATGAGCTGTCGGCAGAAAATCTGGTGGTGCGCCGGCAGGGTAAAGGCACGTTCGTCGCCACCCACCATGAGGCACGTGCGCAGTTTCGCTTCCTCAAGCTGATGCCTGATGCCGGTGAGGCTCATCAGCCAGAAAATCAAATTGTTGAAGTCAAGCGCTTGCGCGGACCTGCGGAAGTTACGCGTGTGCTAGACATCAAGTCGGGTGATTCCGTTATTTACATCAAGCGCGTGCAGTACTTTGACGGCGTGCCCATCATTCTTGAAGAAATCTGGTTGCCCGGCACCACCTTTAAGGGGTAGACGGCAGAACGGCTGGCGGAATACAAAGGCCCGATGTATGGCCTGTTTGAAACGGAATTTGGTACACCCATGATTCGCGCCACAGAAAAACTCAAGGCAGTGCTGGCCGATGAGTCGGCCGTTGAACAGCTTAGGGTTGAACCTGGCCTGCCTATGCTGAGTGTCGAGCGGGTTGCCTACACGTATGGTGATCGCCCTGTAGAATTGAGGCGCGCTGTTTATTTGACTTCAAATCATCACTATCACAACGAATTAAGTTAGGTGATTGAGTTGGTGAATTGGTAATGGTTGAGGGTAAGTTTGTTAAGTTTGCAACTTGCCCATGCCAATATAATCCGCAAAATTGTGACGAATGCAGTAACAACCGTTGGAGAGGAAGCACATGTCTGAAGTATCGAGGTCAAGACGATTTACCAATATCCATGTCTTGCAGATCATTCGTTATCGTTTGCCTGCTGCAGGCATGATCTCCATCCTGCATCGCGTCAGTGGTGCAGCGATGTTTTTGCTCTTGCCTTTCATTCTTTATTTGTTTGATCTCAGTATCACTTCCGAGATTTCCTTTGCGCGCCTGCAGGGCTATACCAGCCACTGGCTGGTGAAGCTGGTCATTCTTGGTCTGAGCTGGGCTTATATGCATCACTTCTGTGCTGGCATTCGCCATCTGGTGATGGATCTGCATATCGGCCTCACGAAAGAGGGCGCTAACAAATCCGCAAAAATTGTCTTTGCTGTCAGCCTGCCTTTGACGGCACTGGTGGCATTAAAACTGTTTGGAGCATTCTGAGATGGCCAATAACAATATCGGACCCAAGCGCCTGGTCGTCGGTGCCCATTACGGACTGAAAGACTGGCTGGCGCAGCGCGTGACTGCCATCGTGATGGCGGTCTTTACCATCGTCTTGCTGGTGCTGTTTCTGGGCGCCTCGGAATTTAGCTATGAAGCCTGGGCTGGGCTGTATGCGCAACAGTGGTTCAAGTTGCTCGCCTTCGTGACCATTCTCGCTTTGCATTACCACGTGTGGGTAGGCATGCGCGATATCTGGATGGATTACGTTAAACCCGTCGGCATTCGTCTGGCTTTGCAAATTTTGACCATCCTTTGGCTAGTCGGCTGTGCCGGCTGGGCAATCCAGATTCTTTGGAGAGTGTAATCGTGGCATCCATTAAATCCACCATCCCCAGACGTCGCTTTGACGCCGTTGTTATCGGTGCCGGCGGTTCGGGCATGCGCGCATCGCTGCAACTGGCCGAAGCCGGCCTGAACGTCGCTGTACTGTCAAAAGTTTTCCCCACCCGTTCACATACCGTTGCAGCACAGGGCGGTGTCGGTGCCTCGCTCGGCAATATGTCCGAAGACAACTGGTACTGGCACAT
>CAIQLE010000108.1 GCA_903872555.1 uncultured bacterium | reverse complement strand
GGCACCAAGATGTGGATCACGAACGGACCCGACGCCGATGTATTGGTGGTCTATGCAAAGAATGATATCGAAGCCGGCCCGCGTGGCATGACCGCCTTTTTGATAGAGAAAAATTTCAAAGGTTTTTCTGTTGCGCAGAAACTGGACAAGCTGGGCATGCGTGGCTCGCACACGGGTGAGCTGGTATTCCAGGATTGCATCGTGCCCGCCGAAAATGTGCTCGGTGGTTTAGGGCGTGGCGTCAATGTATTGATGTCAGGTCTGGATTATGAGCGCGCTGTGTTGTCAGGCGGCCCTTTGGGCATCATGCAGGCCTGCATGGATGCAGTTGTGCCCTATGTCCATGAGCGCAAACAGTTTGGCCAGCCCATCGGTGAATTCCAGCTCATGCAAGGCAAGTTGGCTGATATGTATTCCACCATGATGGCCTGTAAGGCTTATGTGTATGCCGTCGGTCAGGCCTGTGACCGTGCCTCGGCACCAGAACAAGTGCGTGCCTTACGCAAAGATGCCGCCGGTGCGATTTTATATTCTGCCGAGAAGGCCACCTGGATGGCGGGTGAAGCCATACAGGCATTAGGCGGCAATGGCTATATCAATGAATATCCTGTGGGACGTTTATGGCGCGATGCCAAGCTGTATGAAATCGGTGCCGGCACCAGCGAAATCCGCCGCATGCTGATTGGCCGTGAATTGTTTGCCGAGACGGTCTGAGCGCAGTGAAATCATCCATGCAGCATTTTCCTAAACTGCTGTCTTCTCAGATTGCCTTCGATATCGCGCGCATGATACTCGACGGCTTTGACAAGCACTATCGTTTGTTCCGTCAGGCCAGTCAGGCAGCGCGCGGGCATTTCGAACGCATGACCTGGAAGGAAGCGCAGACACAGGCGCGTGAGCGCATTGCATTTTATGACCGTCGTGTGCAGGAATGCGTGCAGTCACTGGAAGATGAGTACGACGAGGCAGAGCTGACCGATAATGTCTGGCGCGAAGTGAAGCTGCACTACATAGGCATGCTGACAGAGCACAGGCAGCCTGAGCTGGCCGAAACATTTTTTAATTCGGTGTGCTGCAACATCCTGCACCGCACCTATTTCAATAATGATTTCATCTTCGTCTGGCCGACCATTTCGACAGAATATATACAGCCTGAAGAGGGCGCTGCCTATCGCGTCTATTATCCGGCTCGTGATGGTCTGCGTCATGCCTTGCGCCGCGTGGTGACGAATTTTCAGTTTCAGTGTGAGTTCGCTGATCTGGAGCGCGATATAGCGCAAGTCGAACTGCGTCTGCAGACCCTGCTAGGTCAGCAAGCGCCGGAAGCGAATCATCAGATACAAGTGCTGTCCAGTCCGTTTTTCCGCAACAAGGGCGCTTACATCGTAGGCAAGCTGGTGAATGGAAATCAGTCCTATGCTTTTGTGATTCCGGTTTTGCATAATCGTCGCGGTGCACTCGTGCTCGATACCGTGCTGACCGATGTCGGACTGATCACGATGCTGTTCTCGTTTACACGCGCGTATTTTCTGGTGGATATGGAAGTGCCCTCGGCTTTTGTAAAGTTCTTGCGCTCCATGTTGCCGAATAAACCGCGCAGCGAGATTTATACGATTCTGGGTTTACAAAAACAGGGCAAGGCCGCTTTCTATCGCGACTTCCTGCATCACCTTGCGCATTCTTCGGATCGCTTTGAAGCAGCGCCCGGCATACGCGGACTGGTGATGGTGGTGTTTGCACTGCCCTCTTTCCCTTATGTATTCAAGGTCATCAAAGATTTTTTCCCTGCGCCCAAAGAAACCACGCGCGAACTGGTGAAAGAAAAATACCTGCTGGTGAAATACCATGACCGTGTCGGTCGCATGGCCGATACGCTGGAATATTCGAATGTGGCTTTTCCCCGTTCGCGTTTTTCAGAAGTCTTGCTGCAAGAGTTAAAGCAAGTAGCACCTTCTCTGATAGAAGAAGATGGGGACCAGATTATCGTGCGCCATTTATATATTGAGCGCCGCATGACACCACTCAATATCTGGCTGACCGAAGCTGAGGCCAGTGGCAATGAGGCTGCAATCGAGCATGGCGTGCGCGAATATGGAAACGCGATCAAAGATCTGGTAGCAGCGAATATTTTCCCCGGCGATATGCTGTACAAAAACTTCGGCGTCACCCGCCAGGGCCGCGTTGTTTTTTATGACTATGATGAAATCGAATACATCACTGATTGCAATTTCAGGCGTATTCCACAAGCGCGCCATGAAGAAGATGAAATGGCGAGCGAGCCCTGGTATCCGGTGGCAAAAAATGATGTCTTTCCCGAACAGTTTGCTGTCTTCATTTTAGGTAATGCGAAAGTGAAGCAGTATTTCATGAAATACCATGCCGACCTGCTGACTGCCGATTACTGGCAACAACGCAAAGAACGCATACTCGAAGGACAGGTCGAAGATGTTTTTCCCTATCCGCAAGAAATTCGTTTCATCCATCAAGCTTCTTCTAATCCTGCTGCGCAGGCAGCCTAATTCATTTTTTTGGAGACTTTCATGCAAGATCCTATTGTTATCGTTGGTGCTGCTCGTACCCCTATGGGCGCCTTTCAGGGTGATTTTTCTTCACTATCTGCGCATGATCTGGGTGCAGTCGCCATTCGTGCTGCGGTAGAGCGCGCCGGCATCAATCCGGAAGTTGTGAATGATGTGATTTTTGGTAATTGCCTGATGGCGGCACAAGGTCAGGCGCCTGCGCGTCAGGCCTCCATCAAGGCGGGTATTCCTGTCTCTGCAGGTGCTGTCACACTGTCAAAAATGTGTGGCTCGGCTATGCAGGCCACCATCTATGGCTATGATTCACTGGTCTCTGGCACCAACGAAGTGGTGGTCAGCGGCGGTATGGAATCCATGACCAATGCACCGTATCTGGTGCCGAAAGCGCGTGGTGGCTATCGCATAGGCCATGGCATGTTGTATGACCACATGATGCTCGACGGTCTGGAAGATGCGTATGAAAAAGGCCGTGCTATGGGCACCTACGCTGAAGACTGCGTTTCTAAATACAATTTCACGCGCGAAGCACAGGATGCGTTTGCAATTGATTCCGTCAAGCGCGCACAAGCCGCGACTGCCGATGGTTCCTTTGATTGGGAAATCGCACCTGTCACCGTCTCCGGTCGTGGCGGTGATGTCGTGATCAGCAAAGACGAAGGCCCGCTGAAAGCCAAGATAGACAAGATTGCACAGCTCAAGCCGGCCTTCAAAAAAGACGGCACCATTACGGCAGCATCTTCTTCATCCATCAATGACGGTGCTGCTGCTCTGGTGCTGATGCGTGAATCCACCGCGAAAAAACTTGGTGCCAAACCGATTGCAAAAATCGTCGCTCATACACGCCACTCGCAAGAGCCAAACTGGTTCACTACCGCGCCGGTCGGCGCGATAGAAAAGCTGTATGCAAAAACCGGCTGGAACAGCAAAGAAGTCGATCTGTTCGAAATCAATGAAGCCTTTGCTGCTGTGGCCATGGCTGCCATGCACGAGCATGACATTCCTCATGACCGCATCAATATCCATGGCGGTGCCTGTGCTCTCGGCCATCCTATCGGCGCATCGGGTGCGCGCATCATCGTCACACTCCTGGGTGCATTGAAAAAAACCGGCGGCAAACGTGGTGTGGCTGCCTTGTGCATAGGCGGTGGCGAAGCGACTGCCATGGCCATAGAGATGATGTAAATGACACGCACAGCACTCATCATCGGCGCATCGCGCGGCATAGGCCGTGAATTCGTCCGTCAGTTACTGGCCGACGGCTGGCGTGTGTTTGCCACCGCGCGTGATGCCCTCGCACTGGATGCCCTGAAAGCAGAAGGTGCGACGGCACTTAAGATCGATGTCACCGTGCCCGAGTCTCTGGCCGGGCTGGCATGGCAGCTCGATGGTGAGCAGCTGGATCTGGCCGTGTATGTGGCCGGTGTGTTCGGTCCCGCAGATGGCGCCAGCGAGCCACCAACCGCGGCGAATTTCGATGCCATCATGCACGCCAATGTCTTGGGTGCGATGCAGTCCATTCCGCTGGTTGCACCTTTGGTCGAAACAGCACAAGGTAAATTTGTCTTCATCACCAGTGGCATGGGCAGTATCGCCGAGACAGAGTCGAGCATGGGCTGGATCTATCGTGCCTCAAAAGCGGCCTTAAATATGGCGGTGCATGCAGCTCATTTTGATTTTCCTTCCGCTGTTTTGGTGGCCATGAATCCGGGCTGGGTGCAGACGGATATGGGCGGTGCAGGTGCGCCTACCACCGTGATTGACAGTGTTGCAGGCATGCTGAAAGTGATAGACACATTACAGCCCTCTGACAGCGGCAGCTTCCAGAGTTATAACGGCCGCAAGCTGCCCTGGTGATATCTCATGATCCTCTCTGAACAGCATCAAATGATCCGTGACGCGCTGCGTGAATTTTCGCAGCAACAGCTGGCACCGCATGCGGCGCAGTGGGATCGCGAGCGCAGATTTCCGGCTGAAGCGTTGAAGCAGTTGGCCTCACTCGGTGCCTTTGGTGTTGCTGTGCCTGAGGCACAGGGCGGGGCGGGTCTGGATTATCTGGCGCTGTCTCTGGTGATTGAAGAAATTGCTGCCGGTGATGGAGGTACCTCCACCATAATTTCCGTCAACAATTGTCCTGTGTGCAGCATCGCCATGAGCTATGCCAGTCCGGCGCAGCAGGCGCAGTGGCTGCGTCCCTTAGCCAGTGGCGAGATGCTAGGTGCCTTTGCACTGACCGAGCCGCATGCAGGCAGTGATGCTTCAGCCCTGCGCACCACTGCACGCCGTGAAGGCGACAACTACGTCATCAACGGCGTGAAGCAGTTCATCACCAGCGGCAAGCATGCCGATGTCACCATCGTCATGGCCGTCACCGACAAGGCAGCCGGTAAGCGCGGCATCAGTGCATTCTGGGTGCCGACCTCAACCCCGGGTTATATCGTGGCGCGCGTCGAAGAAAAACTGGGTCAGCATTCTTCCGATACAGCGCAGATCCTGTTCGAGAATTGCACCATACCTGCGGCCAACCTGATAGGTG
This sequence comes from uncultured bacterium, assembly GCA_903872555.1. Classification (GTDB taxonomy): domain Bacteria; phylum Pseudomonadota; class Gammaproteobacteria; order Burkholderiales; family Burkholderiaceae_D; genus Pernthalerella. The sequence goes on along the minus strand of CAIQLE010000108.1, from coordinate 12,978 downwards.
AAGAGGGCATGGGTTACAAGATTGCTCTCGCCGGTCTGGAAGGCGGCCGCATCGGAATTGCATCGCAAGCCGTGGGCATGGCACGTGCGGCATTTGATGCAGCACTCACCTATGCAAAAGACCGGCAAAGCTTTGACAAGCCCTTGTTCGAGCATCAGGCCGTGCAGTTCCGGCTAGCTGACATGGCAACCCAGATTGAAGTGGCACGCCAGATGGTGTGGCATGCCGCCGTGATGAAAGATGCGGGCCTGCCCTGTCTGAAAGAAGCGGCCATGGCCAAATTATTTGCCAGCGAAATGGCGGAGAAGGTGTGTACCGAGGCGATACAGATTCATGGCGGTTATGGTTATCTGGCGGATTTCCCGGTCGAGCGAATTTATCGTGATGTGCGTGTCTGCCAGATTTACGAAGGCACCAGCGATATACAAAAAATCCTGATTGGCCGGGCACTGGCTTAAAGACGATCGCACAGAAATAAGAAAACACGTATGACAAAACAAGCTAACGAATCCTGTCCCTGTGGCGGCGCTGCACTGGCCGAATGCTGCGGCCCTTTGCTGGCGGGTGAAAAAATCGCCGAGACGGCAGAGCAGCTGATGCGCTCGCGCTATTGCGCTTATGCGCTCGGCAATGAGGCTTATCTGAAATCCAGCTGGCATGCCAGCACGCGTCCCGATGAGTCTCTGGTGGATGCCAGCATCAAATGGATAGGTCTGGAAATTCGCTCGGCTGCACAGGAAGATGCGCAAGCCACTGTCAGTTTTGTGGCGCGCTGTCGTGTCAACGGACGCGGACAGCGACTGGAAGAAAACAGCCGTTTTATACGTGAAGACGGTCGCTGGTATTACGTCGATGGCGATTTCAAGCAGTAAGCGAAACATATGCAAACTATATACACGGCATACGCAAACCATAAGTAAACCGTAAACAAAGAATCAGCAAAACATCAGCACACAGAGTGAGCCACCATGCCCGTGATTGAATCGAAACTGAATGCACGCTCTCCGGAGTTTGTCGCCAATGCAGCGGCCATGCGAGCGCTAGTCGACGACTTGCATGCGCACTGTGAAAAAGTCGTGCTGGGCGGTGGTGCCGCCGCACGCGAAAAACATGTGGCACGTGGCAAGCTGCTGCCACGCGAGCGTGTCAATCAGTTGCTTGATCCCGGCACGCCGTTTCTGGAATTCTCGCAGCTGGCCGCACTGAATATGTATGAGAATGCGGCACCTTCAGCCGGCGTCATCACTGGCATAGGCCGTGTGAATGGTCAGGAGTGCGTCATCGTTTGTAATGACGCCACGGTCAAGGGCGGTACTTACTATCCCATGACGGTGAAAAAGCATTTGCGCGCACAGGAAATCGCCGAACAGAATCATTTGCCCTGTATTTATTTGGTGGATTCTGGCGGCGCCAATTTGCCGAATCAGGATGATGTGTTTGCAGACCGCGAACATTTCGGCCGCATTTTTTTCAATCAGGCGAATATGTCGGCGCAGGGCATACCGCAGGTCGCGGTGGTGATGGGCTCATGTACCGCCGGTGGTGCTTATGTGCCGGCCATGAGTGATGAATCCATCATCGTCAAAAACCAAGGCACGATTTTTCTGGGCGGCCCGCCGCTGGTCAAAGCTGCCACCGGTGAAGTGGTGAGTGCGGAAGATCTGGGTGGCGGCGATGTGCATACGCGACTCTCCGGCGTGGTGGATCATCTGGCGCAGGACGATATGCATGCCTTGTCAATTGCGCGTCATATCGTTGGCAACCTGAATCGCAAAAAGCCTCAGCCGCTGGTATTGCGTGAACCGGTAGCGCCTAAATATGAGGCACAAGATCTGTATGGCCTGATACCGACCGATACACGCAAGCCCTATGATGTGCGCGAAGTGATAGCGCGTCTGGTGGATGGCAGTGAGTTTGATGAATTCAAGGCGCGTTTCGGCGCCACGCTGGTGTGTGGCTTTGCGCATTTACATGGCATGCCTGTAGGTATCGTGGCCAACAATGGCATTTTGTTTTCAGAGTCTGCCGTCAAGGGCGCACACTTTATTGAGCTGTGCTGTCAGCGCAAAATACCGCTGATCTTTTTGCAAAACATCACGGGCTTTATGGTGGGGCGCAAATATGAAAACGAAGGCATTGCACGTCATGGCGCAAAAATGGTGACTGCCGTGGCCACTGCGAATGTGCCTAAATTTACCGTCATCATCGGTGGCAGTTTCGGCGCAGGTAACTATGGCATGTGTGGCCGTGCTTTCGCGCCGCGCATGTTGTGGATGTGGCCGAATGCACGCATCTCGGTCATGGGCGGTGAGCAGGCGGCGAGTGTGCTGGCCACTGTCAAGCGCGACGGCATGGAAGCCCGCGGCGGGCAGTGGAGTGCAGATGAAGAAGAAGCCTTCAAGCAGCCCATACGCAGTCAGTATGAAGAACAGGGCCATCCCTATTATGCAAGCGCTCGCTTGTGGGATGACGGCGTGATTGATCCGGCAGATACACGTACCGTGCTGGCGCTGGGACTGTCAGCCGCATTAAATGCGCCGATACCCGATATGAAGTTCGGCATTTTCAGAATGTAATGAACAAATCCGTGAACAAGGACTGGATCGCACGCAGCATGGCCAGTGTCTGGCATCCCTGCACGCAAATGCAGCACCATGAGGCGCTGCCTCTGGTGGCGATCAGTCATGGCTCGGGTGCCTGGCTGTATGACCATGAGGGACATCGCTATCTGGATGCTGTCAGTTCATGGTGGGTGAATCTGTTCGGCCATGCCAATCCGCGTATTAATGCGGCCTTAAAAGATCAGCTCGATCATTTGGAACATGCCATGCTCGCGGGCTTCACGCATGAACCGGTGGTCGAGTTGTCCGAACAACTGTCAGCCCGCACGCAGGGCGCATTAGGTCATGCCTTCTATGCCAGTGATGGCGCTTCGGCGGTCGAGATTGCGCTCAAGATGAGCTTTCATTACTGGCGCAATATAGGGCAGACTGATAAGCAGGAATTCGTCTGTCTCGCAGGCAGCTATCACGGTGAGACTGTGGGCGCATTGGGCGTGACGGATGTGGCGCTGTTCACCGAAGCTTATGGCGGCATGATCAGGCGCGCACATGTGGTTCGTTCGCCTGCTGCCGGCGTCGATGAGGCCGCAGCAGATGCACTGAACCAAGCCGTACAAGCAATGCGTGCTTTGTTTGAACAACGCGCCGCGCACATCGCCGCAGTGATCGTTGAGCCACTGGTGCAATGCGCCACCGGGATGGCCATGTATGACCCGCTTTATCTGAAACAATTACGCGCACTGTGCGATGAATTTCAGGTGCATTTAATTGCGGATGAAATTGCTGTCGGCTGCGGCAGGACAGGCAGTTTTTTTGCCTGTGAGCAGGCGCAGATCTGGCCCGACTTTATGTGTCTTTCTAAAGGCATCAGTGGCGGCTATTTACCGCTCTCGCTGGTGATGACTACCGACACGGTGTATCAGGCCTTTTATCACAGCGATATACACCGCGCCTTTTTGCATTCGCATTCTTACACCGGCAATCCGCTAGCTTGTCGTGCCGCACTCGCGACGCTGGCCATCTTCGATGAAGACAGGGTGATAGAAAAAAATAAAATCAGCGCCGATAAACTGCGCAAAGCAATGGAGCCGATTGCAGCGCATAGCGCTGTACGGCGTATACGTCAGCGCGGCATGATTGCTGCCTTCGATGTGGAGCCAGCTGTCGCCGAGGGCTTCTCACGACGCTTTTTTGCTGAAGCCCAGAAGCAGGAATTATTGTTGCGCCCCATAGGCCATACCGTGTACTGGATGCCGCCTTACATATTGAGTGATGAAGAAATAAGTTTGCTGGGCGAACGCACACTCAGCGTATTGAATCATGTGGTCTGACATTGCGGAAAGCAGTAGCGCTGAGATGTTGGTGCCTTGTCGGGCATTGAGCTGAGACACTAGGACAGGTAGACGAAGCGACGAAGCGATAGATCGAAGCAGCGAAAAAGCGAAGCAGCGACAAAGCGAAAAACGCCAAAGAATAAAACCGGAGTGAGATTGATGTTCAAGAAAATCCTGATTGCCAATCGTGGAGAAATTGCCTGTCGCGTAGCAGCTACGGCGCGCCGCATGGGCATACAAACGGTTGCCGTTTACTCCCATGCCGATATCCATGCCAAGCATGTCGCGCTGTGTGATGAGGCGATAGCGATAGGCCCAGCTGAAGCCAGACAAAGTTATTTGAAGATAGACCACATCATCGCTGCAGCCAAAGCAAAAGGTGCAGAAGCGATACATCCGGGTTATGGTTTTCTGTCCGAAAACGAAGCTTTTGCGGCCGCCTGTGAAGCAGCAGGCTTAGTCTTCATAGGACCGCCTGCCTCAGCAATACGCGCCATGGGTTCCAAGTCAGCGGCCAAGGCCTTGATGGAAACCGCTGCCGTGCCGCTGGTGCCGGGCTATCACGGAGAACAACAGGAAAGCGACTTTCTGCAGCAACAAGCGGATGGCATAGGCTATCCCGTCTTGCTCAAAGCCAGTGCCGGCGGTGGTGGCAAGGGCATGCGCATCGTAGAGCGCAGTGAAGATTTTGCGGCAGCGCTCGCTTCCTGCAAACGCGAAGCCATCAATAGTTTTGGTGACGACAAGGTGCTGGTTGAAAAATATCTGCTCAAGCCGCGCCATATAGAAATTCAGGTGTTTGCTGACACGCAGGGTCATTGTGTTTATTTATTTGAACGCGATTGCTCAGTGCAGCGCCGTCATCAGAAAGTACTGGAAGAAGCACCTGCGCCGGGCATGACAGCGGAACGCCGGCGCGCTATGGGCGAAGCCGCTGTGGCGGCGGCGCTGGCGGTAGGCTATGTGGGTGCAGGTACGGTGGAATTTATTGTCCATCAGGATGGCAGTTTTTATTTCATGGAAATGAATACACGCCTGCAGGTGGAGCATCCGGTGACAGAAATGATCACAGGGACCGATCTGGTGGAGTGGCAGTTACGGGTGGCTGCGGGTGAACGCCTGCCTTTGTTGCAGGATGAGCTGACGCTGGAGGGTCATGCCATAGAGGCGCGCATCTATGCAGAAAATCCTGAAAAAGGTTTTCTGCCATCGACCGGTGATCTTTTGCATCTGCGTCTGCCTGAGGCTGTGCAATTCATGAATGGTGATGTGCGCATTGATGCCGGTGTGAGAGAGGGCGATGCGATTTCTCCTTTTTATGACCCCATGATCGCCAAGCTGATTGTGCGCGGCAAAGACAGGTCGCAGGCACTGGCGCGCATGAGACAGGCACTGGCCGCGGTAGAGATCGTGGGTCCATCGACGAATGTCGGTTTTCTCTCGCGCCTGATTCAGAGTGCGCCCTTTGCGCAAGCCGATCTGGATACGGGTCTGATTGAGCGTCATCATACGGCCTTGTTTCCGCCGGCTCAGGCTTTGCCATTAGCGGTACTCGCACTGGCAGCGGGCAAACTGATCCTGAACCCGGCTACCCGGATTCAAGATCCCTGGTCGGCTACGAGTGGCTGGCGCATGAACGGACATTACACGCGCATGCTGAATTTTCATGATGCGACTCAGGATGAATCCGACGATACGCAGCTGTCACTGACCTATCAAAGCAATGGTGCTCTCCTGCGCTGCGGACATGCTGAGGCCTTACTCACTCAGTTGAGAGCCGTAGGTGATCGCCTTCATCTGCTGATGGATGAGACTCAGGTTGAAGGCCATGTACTGCGTGTCGCCGATACCTTCCATGTGTTTTATCAGGGCAGCCACTGGCAGCTGAACTGGCGTGATCCGATTGCGCATGCCGGAGAGACGGAAGCAGAAGGCGGCCGTCTGACAGCGCCTATGCCCGGTAAGATCATTGCATTGCTGGTGGCCGTGGGAGCGAGTGTGGAAAAAGGTGCGCCACTATTAATTATGGAAGCGATGAAAATGGAACACACCATCCATGCGCCTACTGAGGGCACGGTCGCTGAATTGCTGTATGCCGTAGGCGATCAGGTAGCTGAGGGTGCGCAGCTATTGTCATTCGCATCCGCGGAGGCCTGATCATGAACTTACCTCTTGCCGTCAAAATAGTAGAAGTCGGTCCGCGTGATGGACTGCAAAACGAAAAAGAAACCATACCGGCAGAGATCAAAGTCGAACTGGTGAACCGTCTTTCAGCCGCAGGATTCGCCAATATTGAAGCCGCTTCTTTCGTGTCGCCCAAATGGGTACCGCAGATGGCGACCTCAAGCGAAGTCATGCATAGCATCACACGCCGGCCCGGTGTGATTTATTCGGCACTGGTGCCGAACATGAAAGGCTTTGAAGCCGCGCTCGCTGCTGATGCCAATGAAGTGGTGATCTTTGGTTCGGCATCGGAAGCTTTTTCTCAAAAAAATATCAACTGCTCGATTGCGGAATCGGTAGAACGTTTTCGCGAAGTGGCCGTCGCTGCTAAACAGCATGGATTGCGTCTGCGCGGAAGTATCAGCTGTTCCTTCGGCTGCCCGTATCAGGGTGAGGTTGCGCCTGAGGCGGTAGCAGATGTGGTGAAACGTATGCGCGAACTCGGTTGCGATGAAATTGATATTGCCGACACCATAGGCGTGGGCACGGCCGGACAAGTCAAACAAGTGTTTGCCAGTGTAGAGCGCGAATTTCCGCTGGCGCAGCTCGCTGGTCATTTCCATGACACTTATGGACAGGCACTGGCGAATATTTATGCAGCACTCCAGGCCGGTGTCCGTATTTTTCATTCCTCGGTCGCCGGACTCGGCGGCTGCCCTTATGCCAAGGGTGCGACAGGCAATGTGTCTACCGAAGATGTGCTGTATCTCTTGCACGGGCTGGGCATTAAGACTGGCATTGATCTGGATGCCGTGGTCGATGCAGGTCAGTTTATTTCGCATTATCTCGGACGTAAGGCTGTCAGCCGCGCAGGTAATGCTATCGCCGCTCGTCGTAGCAACTGAATAGGACACTCTATGCATCCTGAATTAAAACCCGGCCTGAGTTTCGAATGGCAGACCATAGTGCCGGCGCGTGCCTCTGTGCCCAAGCTGTTTGGTGAGCACACAGTGTTTGCTCTGGATATGCCCGATGTTCTGGCGACCGGTTATATGGTGGGCCTGATGGAACTGGCCTGCACTCAGGGCATCATGCCCTATATGGACTGGCCGAATGAACAAAGCCTGGGCACGCATGTGAGCTTCTCGCATCTGGCAGCCACGCCGCCGGGCATGACCCTGACCATCAAGGGCGAAGTGATTGGGGTGGAAGGCAGGCGCGTGCGATTTCGGGTTGAAGCCTGGGATGGTCTGGATAAAATCAGCGAAGGCGAGCACGAGCGCGCTGTCATCACGCCAGATAAATTTCTGGACCGACTGGCTGAGAAAAAACTCCGAGCCGGTGTTTAAGAAAATACGGACTGCTTGCATCAGAATCAATGAAAGCCTCTGACTTCGACCCCCTTAGCCATATCGGGCCACTGCCTTCGCCCTGTATCAGCTTGTGCCAGATGGATGCCTCATCCGGTCTGTGCAAGGGTTGCCTGCGTACCTTAGATGAAATCATGGACTGGGGTGTTGCGCCGGAAGCGAAGAAAAGACAGATCTGGATATCAATTCTTGAGCGACGCACGTCGAACTGACCAAGCCCGTTTCAATTCTCTGTGAAGACGGCACAATCGGGTCCACGCAAATCAAGCATTGATACCAATGAAGCCATCGACGCCACCGACCTCATCGTCACTATCAACACCATCGATGCCACCGACGCAGCCCGAATTTTATCGGCCATCGCTCAATCTCAGCGGACCTGCGTATAGTCCCTGGTTCAAACTACTGGCTACCTTATTGACTTTCGGAATGGTCGGCTATGGCGCCAGTTTTGCATTGCGTTATCCCCTGAGTGCTTATGGTGGGTCGGTGGTCGCACTCATGCTGATGGCACTGGTCTTGTTGCTCTTATCTTATTATGGGTTTCTGCATGCCACCATCAGCATGGATGAGCGTGGCATAACGCAGCGGGGTTTGCTGAACAAGCAGGTCATGTGGCAAGAAATACGTAGTGCAAAACTGATAGGCATTCCTCGTGCAGGCTGGTTATCACCGCCGCGACTGGTGATCAGAACGGGTAATGCTTTTTATACTTTCAACGGCGGCACCGAAGCATTGCTGGCAGAGTTTGCCCGCATCTCACTTGCGTATGAAATGAAACCATGAAACTTCCCAAATCCATGCATGTGTTGGAGCGCGGCTGGCTCTCATCCAACAACATTGTTTTTCTGGGCAAAGACCAGACTGCCATCGTCGATACCGGCTATTGCCAGCATGAAGAGCAGACTCTGCAACTGGTACAGCATGTGCTGCAAGAGCGCACGCTGGATGCCATCTACAACACTCATTTGCATTCAGATCATTGCGGCGGGAATCGCATTTTGCAGGAATATTATCCGGCCGTATCTACCCATGTGCCGGCAGCTGAATTTCCGCGCCTGAAAAACTGGGCGCGCATGAAACTCACGTTTGATGCCACCGGTCAGCGCTGTGAGATGTTTCATGCAGAAGAAATGGTTCATCCTAACGACAAAATCCGGCTCGGCGATCTTGACTGGACGGCCTTATATGCTCCGGGTCATCATCCCTATGCCTATCTGCTGCATTGTGAACAAGAAGGCATACTGATTTCAGCAGATGCTCTGTGGGAGAAAGGTTTCGGCGTAGTCTTTCCCGCGCTCGATGGCTGGGGCGGTTTTAAAGAAACCCGTGCCACACTCGATATGATCGATGATCTTGATCTGCGGCTGGTGATACCGGGTCATGGCAAACCCTTCACCGATGTGAAGCAGGCATTGAAAGAAGCGTATTCACGCATCAGCTATCTGGAAGGCGATCCTGTGCGGAATGCACAAAATGGCATCAAGGTGCTGTTGAAGTTTTTGCTGATGGAGCGCCAGAGTATCAATCTGTCTGAAGTGCCCAAGCTGTTGAAAGGCATCCCTTTAGTGAACGCTGCCAATCGCAATCACATGAATTACGGCGACATTCATCTGGCGCACTGGGCCGTGACGCAATTAAAGCGGGCCGGCGCATTGGCTGTCGAAGGCAGGTTGCTGGTGAATGTGGAATCGAAGTCAGGCTGAACACGAGAACGTTCAGCCTGCGTTATCCCTAGCATTTGCGCTCATCACACGCAGCGATGAGCGCAGTTCTGAACGCCCTTAGCCGCGCGGGTAGGATGTAGCGTTCACACGTGCACGTGCCGCACTGTATTCCTGCTTCAGGCGCGCCACCACTTCAGCCACTGTGGGCACATCATGCATCATGCCCACACCCTGACCTGCACCCCAGATATCGCGCCAGGCTTTGGCACCGCTGTTGCTGGCAAAGTTCATGGCGGTTTTATCTGCTTCAGGCAGATTGTTGGGATCGAGTCCCGCATTCACCACCGATTTTTTCAGGTAGTTGCCGTGCACACCGGTAAACAGATTGGTGTAAATAATATCTGCCGCACTCGATTCAACGATAGCCTGTCGGTAGCCTTCGCTGGTGTTGGCTTCCTTGGTCGCCAGCCAGCGCGAACCTATGTAGGCAAAGTCAGCACCCATGGCCTGTGCAGCCAGAATCGCATCACCGGTGGCAATCGAGCCCGAGAGTGCAATCGGACCATCAAAAAATTTGCGTATCTCGCCCGTCAGTGCAAAGGGTGACAAGCCACCCGCATGGCCACCCGCACCCGCCGCCACCAAAATCAAACCATCCACTCCCGCTTCCAGTGCTTTCTGCGCATGGCGTATAGAGATCACATCATGCAGCACAATGCCGCCGTAACTATGTATGGCATCCAGCATTTCTTTTGGCGGAGCGCGCAAAGAAGAAATGATGACGGGAATACGATGCTTGACGCAGACCTCCACATCATGAGCCAGCCGGTCATTCGACTGGTGCACGATTTGATTGACAGCGATAGGGCCGATCAGCGCTTCAGGATGCGCTTCCTTGTGGGCGGCAAGCGCGGCCTGTATTTCATTGAGCCACTGGTCCAGCATCTCGGCCGGACGGGCGTTCAGGGCAGGAAAGGAGCCGACGATGCCAGCTTTGCATTGTTCGATGACCAGAGCAGGGCAGCTGGCGATAAAGAGGGGGGAACCGATAACGGGAATGCTGAGGTTTTGCAGAACAGCGGGCAAGGCCATGCGATGTCTCCTTTTTTAGTTTCCCCTGATTATAGGTGAGTGTCCTCCCCTGTGCTGCCTGTCCTTTCAGCGCCCAGCATTTGCACCCATTGCATGAAATGCTGCATATGCAAGGCAATCTCAGTAGGCGAGTCTGGTTCAGTCAGTCCCGCCATGAAGCACTGAAATAATTGCCGGGCATCGTCATCCATACCGCGCTGAACAGCCTGCCAGACCGAGATACGGCAGCCCGTGGCTGAGAGCCGGGGTTCGGTGCTGGCAAAGCGATAGGGTAAGCCCTGTTCCTGCCATTCCTGAACCAGTCCACGGGCAGCAGCCTGAAGTGCTGCGGCCTCAGCTGCTACCTTCACAGGCCAGGCCAGCGCCGAAGGATAGCGCTGCTCATTCTCGGCAGCATTCAGCCACAGCATGGGCCACTCGCTGATAATGCAGTCGCTTGGCGCTAAGCGAAAGCCAACCCGCATATAGCGTGTGCCTATGGCTTTGCTTGCCTGGCTCATGTCCGGTATGAGCGAGAGTGAAGGAATGATGCATGCGTGCCCCAGCCGTGTACCGACCGTGGGATAAATATGTATCGTGCCAAAATCTTTGCTGTGTGCGAGCAGCGCCTTTGCGCTGAGTATGCTTTGCCTGTCTCTGATCGTGGGCGCAAGTGCCATGACGCGCTCAATTTCACCAAACAACAAAGTGCGTTGTCTGGGCTGTAAATCTGGCAATGAGCGCACATCAGGAAAAAGTTTTTTGAACAGGAATAATTCCAGTACATCCTGCATCACGCGGGCGAATAACTGTACCTGAGTCTTTTCTGTGAGGGCTGTGTAAGTGGCTGAATCGATCAGCAGATTTTTTTCATCACCTGCCACACGACTGTCAGTGGCTAATGCGCTTGCAGATAGGGTTGCACCGGGTTTTGCAGACATGCCTATGGCCTCTGCCAGCATATGGCTCAAGCCCGCCAGTTCAATCAGTGTGATACCAGAGCGGGCATAGCGTCGGGCATGGTCAGCCAGACAATCGCGCGCTTGCTGCGCCTGTGATGTCGTCAGGCGATGGCTCTCGGGATGTTGCGATTCGAATAGTCTTGCCGCATCGCTCAGGCTGGCGAGTGAGGCTTGCAAATCCGCCGTAAACATCAGGCTGCGCTGTCGCTGCGACAAAGATTCGGGTGCAGCGATGGTTTCCATCACAGCGCAATCATAGGGCATGCGTTTCAGGGCATGTGCTAGTTGCTCCAGTTCAGAGGCACGAAGCCCGGACAGATGAATATTCAGTAGCTGGTGGAAGTAATCAACACTCTCCTTGTCATCCTCAAGTCGTGGACATAGAGAATCCAGTAATGCATCCATGGCCTGAGCCAGTAAAACCGCGGCAGGACCTGAGCCGGGCTGCGTGCTTTCCTGAATCTGGCAGAGCAGGTATTGCAGCGTCTTTGTCGTGTGACGAGCGGCATCAAAATAATAAGTCGAACGCTGCACGCGCGCAGCGCATGGCAGCACTTGCCCCGAGCGCTGGTATCGCATTCTTGGAGTTGCCGCCATGTGTGTGCATGGGTGACCCGCACGCGAGGACTGTACAGAACGCGTGAGGTTTGCTTTCCTAAGCAAAGCAAGCATGAGCGAGCCTCCTGATTTTCAGGATAGAGAGCTAAGCATGGCGTAGAGAAAATTATCGGTACGCAGCGAGCCTGATTGATGAGCATCAATCATCACCACGATCTGGTTCGGCTATCGAAAGTCAAAAGGGTGTGGATTTGAACTGAATACAAAAAATACACACAGAGGAGTTTTTATTTGCTATCCGTGCGCCTTTTTCAGTGCTGCTTGCGGGGCGAATCACTCGCTTATTAAGGAAAATTATGTCGATCTCCAGCTCATTTCATACGACTCAGCGACCAGAAAAATACTCATCAGAAGATGAGGTGGTAGCCGTATTTCCAGCAAAGCAAACTACAGCACAAACCACAACGCACGCCACAACGCACACCACAGTGCACACCATAGCGCACTCAACAGCGAACACCGCAGCGCAAACGGGCCAGTCGGAAATTCAATCTCCCGTAATGAAAACGGTGTATCAAAACCATCCTTTGCATGAAGAGGCGAAAGCGAAACCGATTTCCCTCTTACAGTCAGTCGGTGTGCAAGCCCTGCCTGCGGTCGCACAACTGGCGGGAAAATTTTTCACTCAGTCGCTTAAATTGGGCAAGCAAGGGTGTGGACGGCAGCAGCTTCAGCATTACGCGCGAGAAGAATTGCCTAAAGATTGGCTGGGAAAAATCGATGCTTCATGGCTGATTGAAGCATTCGGATCTAAAGAACTGCAGGACTGGGCGCAATCCGTGACACAGATTGCCGGCGTGAGCCTGTCGCAGGGCACATCAAACTATGCCAATGCGCTCATGAAAACGATCTTTGATACAAGCAATGGACAGCAAACCCGACTCCCGCCTTTGATCAGGCAATTCTGTCTGTATCTCGATAAGCTGATTTTAGAATCCGCGATCAACTGTAATTTAACGATCAAGGATTTGAATAATATATCGAGCCGTATGTTTAATGAATTCTTGCTGGCAGGGGTGCTGCTGCCATGTTTCCGTGATCCTTTGTTTATAAAGCAGAAAGAAAGTCTGGTTTATGAGCTTCTTGAGCTGGATTTATTTAAGAATTTTCAAAAATATGCAGAAGATTTTCATGACAACATCATGTCTTGCAGCGAGGCTGCGCTGTCACCGCAAATGAAAGAACAGCTACAAACGATAGAAACTCGAGACACTGCAAAACGCATCTTAGGT